>JAGLMX010000007.1 GCA_023139785.1 Candidatus Aenigmatarchaeota archaeon
TGCCATGAGCAGTAAATATATGTTTCGTATGGCAAGCCTTTCTTTCAAAATCACCCTGCCAAATATCGCAGCAAATATCGGCCACGTATAAGCCACAAGTATGACCGTACTTATTGGCGCAAGTTGAAAGCCAAGTACTGTAAGAAGTGTCTTTATTGCAAACAGAAAAGATGCAAAAAGCATCAGGGCTTTGTTGTCAACATAAATCAATTTGCTTTTTTTGGATCTGAAATAGATCAAAAGAATCAGCGTTGGAATTGCCACCCTAAAAAATGAAATTGTAGTTGGCGCAAGATCCAGTGATTTTACAAAAATCCCGTGAGTACTCCATATAGTGGCCGCAATAATGACCTCAAGGTGAGGGCTAAGTTTCATGGTGCTAATTGCGGCTAATGGATTAAATAAACTGGTGTGGATGTAACTTTATTTTACCACAGGCACAGCCTTCCGAGCCCCGCACGCCTCGCACTTTATGAACGCAAGCCTGCCTTCTTTGATAAGTTTTGTATCCGGTTTCTTGCACTCAGGGCAAAGGACAAATGTATCAACATACGTATTGAATTTTTTCCCAATCTGTATCATGCCAAATTTTCCCATGAACACTGCGCTCTTGCCTTCAATTGTCGCCTGGCTTGCAAGCTCTTTTGCCATATATTTTAGAAGATGCTTTGGTTCGCGCCTTACTGTCGAAACAAGTTCATCAAAGTTCTTGAGTATCGTCCTGTTTCCGACAATCAGGGACATCGGCTTTGGAATTTCAAAGCGCTTTGTTTCAAAGACGTGCTTTGGAAGCTGGGCTCGCGCCGACTTCAAAAGCGTATTGTAATTATATTCCTCTGGCATATTATTTCCTCCTGATGATCTAAAGTACTTTTATTTTCCCGGGTCGTGGCTCATAGCACGTTCCCTCCGACAAAAGCTCTGATAGTACTGTATCAACAGCACCGCTCTCAAAGCCCGAAAGTGAAACAATTGACGGGTAATCTGCACCATCGCCCTTGTTTTCTGTGCGGATTATTTCAAGTATCTTTGCACGCGCATCACTGGAATCCGAAGGCTCGTCTTTCTTTTGGACTTTTTCTGTTGGTGCAGGCTGTTCTGAAGACGCATCGTGTTTTTCCGTGACAGCAGTCTCTTTCACCTTAACTGGTGATACGGAAGGTGCAGCAGCTTTCGTATCAATTCCTTTTTCCTTGAGCACATTTAGTATTTCAACCCAGCGCAATGTCTCTATGTTTGGGTCGCTTTGCACTCGCACAATTTCGGGCATTATATACACTTCATCATTGTATTCGCGTATGCGCCCTATGACATCCACCATATGGCCTGCCTTGATGTCAGTTACAACCTCTGTGTTGCCAAATGCCTTGCACCTTATGATTCCGGTAGTGTCATCAATTGTAATGAACGCATATTTGTTGTCCTCAGACGCAAATACCTCGCGCACAATGCCAAAAAGATGGACGCGCGAAAGCCTGTCTGAAAGAGGAGACTCAAAAAAATTTCCATTGCCGTCCGATGCAGGTGATGCTGAAAGCACGTCACACACTCTGCACCTTTGTATGGGTATTCGCTTAAACTGCGGGTTTGTTGTATTCTCTGCCGCCCTTGAAACTCCTTCCTTTGTGTCTGAGTTAGCGGTTGGAGCTGCTACTGGTTTTTCCGAATTTTCATGTTTTTCTTCCATAAATTACACCTTTCTTATATGGCCTTGTTTTGGCTCAAAAAGCTCTCCGCTTGTCTTGAGCTTTTGTATTATCTCATCAGCGCTTTCTATTCCCTGGTCCTCTGCCGCGGCTATAACATCGTTTATGAGGACTGTCTTTTCAGGGCTTTCTTCCTGCATTTCACCTACTAGTGAGAGTATTATCTTAAGCTTATTTCTTTGTGTGCTGGTTGTCCCTGACTCAAGGCGGTCTATGTCGAATTTTCCGGTCTCAGGGTCGATTCCGACTTCCATAAGGCACTTTGTCACAATACCTATTGCGCGCTTTGTATCATCTTTTGATATTTTGTCAGCAAGCCGTATCTTTGCAGACGCCTCTGACAGCCTTATAAGCGCCTCAAGCTGGCGCGCACCGATTGGCACTGCGCTGTTTTCGCCCTCTTTGCTTGCACTGCTTCGAAGGCCGACATAAAATAATTCTATTTCCTTTGTCGCAACCTTTGTAAGTTTTGGCTTAATGTTTGATTTTGCATAGGCAATGTATTTTCTTAGCATTTCAGAGTCAATTGGCGGATCCTGCACCTCGGGGTTCTCATGAAGCCGGAGTATGTGGCGCACGAGGCGCGTGTCCTTTTCCTTGTCAGGTATATCCCGTACCGGAAATGTGAGGTCAAAGCGTGACAGAAGTGTTTCGGGAAGGTCTATTTGTTTTGGTATTGATTCATAAGCATCGAATCTTCCGAATTTCGGGTTGGCTGCAGCAAGTATGGTTGTCTGGGCATGAAGCGTTGCCTGAACATTCGCTTTCGAAATAGTGACTGTGTTGTGGAGCACAAGCCCCTCACTCAAAAATGTCTTTGTGGGCTCCACTGTTACGTCATATACCCAGTCAAGGCCGTGATTCTCTATCAATTCCACTTTTTTTATACTTACAAAGCGGATATCTGCAAAGACAAAATCTTTGATTTCTTTGAGCAAACCGCTCGTTTTTTCACACTTTTCTTTTTCAAGTTTTTTTATTGAACAAAGAAGAGCATCATATTTTTCATGGCTTTTATCTATTTCAATATGGTATATTGTTGATGCTGAAACCCCAAGTTCGCGCGCTATTTGTCGGGCAGGAATCGCGGACGTTTTTCTTATATTTTTCGGGCCTGATGCATGTGATATTTCAGACAGCCTTTTTTCAAGTCTATCAACATATTTTTTTACAACGATTCTGTTGGAGCCTTGTTCTTTCTTGATTATAGAGTCAAAGTACCCGTCAAGCATATGATATTCTCTAAGAAGAATACACAATTTTTGCACAATTTCTACAGGCATGATATCCGTAGAGTTTGCTCTATTTTCAGCCCTTTTGGCTAGTTTTTCTATTTTTTCAGCCCGCGTGTCATTTGCAGAGACAATATTTGTCGTGAATTGTCTTATGCTGTCTTTTCCTGACACGACAACTTTGTAGTATGTGCCGGCAGGCCGCACATCTTTTGCAATGTATGACCAGATATTGTTGTTCAAAAGAATGTCCTGAAGGTCTTTTGCCAGAGTGTATGATGCCGTTATATATCCAAACCGTTCGCTGTCTGCGAAGCCGTCACCAAGAAACATTGTTTTCAAAAACGCTTTTTGAATAAGTGGCAGAGCCATTCGTATTTTTTGCGGCACAGCCCTTGATACTGAAAGCGTCATTATTTCCGGAAAATTAATCTGAAAGAATTCGTACATAAGCTGTGAGGGGCATCGCAATATCTGCACTTCGCAGGCATTATTGTGTGCAGGGCTGTTTTGAACAAGTATGTTTGGCTGTATATTGAATACATCGTTCCAGAGTTCATGCACTTCCTGAATTATTTGCTTATTGCTGTTTGTGATGCCGATTTCAGCATATCTGTTTTTTGTGTTTCTGTATATATGGCCTTCTGATACAAGATATCCCAAAAATTCTGCAAGCTTTTTGTCAAGAACTTCCGGGAATGATATATTTTTCAGGTTGGGATGCCACCTTTCCGGTTTTTTTAGCATTATTTTTTCTTTTGGTTGTGTGTGATAAAACCGTGGTGCCGGTGCAAGCATACCGGCAGTTACTTTGTCTGCACGCATTTCTTTTATTTCTCCATAGGTACAGACAAATGCAGGGTGTTCGGGAGTAACGCAAATGCTTCTCCCGTTGCTGTACGTTATTATGTACATCTTTTTTGGAGCTCTGTGCCTGCTTACCCTGTTTATGTTTGTCGAAAATATGCTTTTCATGTCTGTTGTCTGTATTTTAAGTCCATCAACAGGAAGTATTTCACAGTCTTTGCCGGCATAAACATTTTGCATGTTCTTTTTCATCAACTCTTCAACAAACAACCCTATTTTTACGTTTCTTCCGTCTCCGAGAACTATACGTGTATCAGGATGATAACACTGTTGCTCCATCACTTCATGCATCGCACTCCTGTCTTCCTTACCCATCTTGTCAAGTTCGTCAATAGCGCAAAGTCCTTTATTTGCAAGCACAAGCGCCCCTGCCTCAAGCGCCCATCCGCGCAGGAATTCATCTTTGACAACCGTTGCAGTCATTCCGGCGCCTGATGCGCTTTTACCAACAACATACCTTGCCTTTGGCGCAAGATGAGTGACATATTTTAGAAGCTGGGATTTTCCGGAGCCCGGGTCTCCTACAAGAAATATGTGTATATCACCGCGGGTCGTAACGCCATCAGGGCGGACTTTTCGCACACCCCCGAAAAGCTGGAGTGCAATCGCAAGCTTGATTTCCTCATAGCCGTAAATTGACGGCGCTATTGACTTTACAAGGGTGTCATAGATTTTTGGGTCATGGGCAAGCTCTTTTATTTTCTTTTCATCTTCTGGTGTTATTTCAAGATCCTCAAATTCAAGCTCAATCGACTCAAGATAGTTTGCATCAACATAAATATCGCGCCGCTTGGTTTCCTTACCCATCTCGAATTTCATTGGCGCGTCATTAAGAATCCCTGTTATCTGCACCTTTGAACCCGGAACCACCTTTTTCTGGAACCGTGGGTCAACAAGGTCATCACGAAGAAATACGCCGATTTTTCTTGGCTGCGCCCCCCCGTCAAGCCTTTCAGGAACCTCCTCAAGTTCAAGTCGCTGTATGTCTATCAGCTTTCTTATTACCAGCTCAAAGCCACGCCGGTTCCCGCATTCACAGGAAAATGGCGTTTTCAGGTGCGGCTCTTCCTGTAGAATTGTTAGTCTTTGTCCGCAAGCCTTGCATTCAAAAGTCGCAGCAGTGATTTCAGGGCGTACTTCTGATGCCTGTTTGATTATGCCGTCCACAGCAACAAACAGGCCTATGTGCTTGCTTCTCAGGTTTTTTATTGCAACATTGTTTGATTCATGCAGACCTCTTACGCGAAACGTAATTCTTGGGCTATCCTCATCAGCAGGTGTGACGTTTCTAAGTGCCTCGTCTGCAGCGCGCAAACACTCTTCAGGAGTCTCAAGAATGGCATCAGAAAGCTCTGTATCGAATTTCTCTATATCTTGGAACTCGACAACAAGGGATTCGTTATCTTGCCCTGCCTTAAATATCTTGTTTTTGAACTGCTCGCTTAAAAGAACTTCGAATTTCGAAAGCATAGCTGAATAGTCCATAACTCTATCTTTGATGGAATATTTAAAAAAGTTGGGCAAGGGACTCTTGTCGTTTTACCCCTGTAAACCCATATTATGCAGGAATACTTCAAGCTCCTTGTCTTTCTTCTTGCCCCTTTTGTCAGGAGTATACGCCGCCCCGCCGCCTTGCACTTCCTGATACACTCCTCCGACAGAAGGTTCAGCGTATTTTTTGTTTTCAGGAAGGCCGCCAATATCAATAGAGCCTATGCCCATTCCATACAATAAAGTCTCTGAAACTCCATACGGTTCTTTTTGTTGTGATATCTGTGATTGCCCGTGTTTTTCATCATGACTCTCGAAAAAGTTCGAATCCCACGATAACGGTCTCACTTTATCGGAAAGCGAAACTATTTTGCTGCTGTTCACATTAAAACGCCATACAATATGGCCGTCTTCAGCAGACATGCATCGAAGTTTTGTGTCTGTTGCCCCAAAGTAAAGATTTCCTTCGTGTTCTGCAGGCCCTCCAGGGATTATATCACATAGCTCGCTTTTCCAGAGTATTTGACCTTCTTTTGACAGACAGTACATCTTATTTGAACCGACATAAATGCACTCATTAAGTCTGATCGGTTTTGATACAACTATGTGGCTCTCAGTCATTGTTTTCCAAAGCAGGCTTCCTGTTTCCGCATCAATTGCATAGACATAGCGGTCCCGGCTTCCAAAGTAAACAGTATTGCCGTGAATTGATGCATTATTAAACACCATATCTCCTGTTCTAAGTGCCCATTTAAACTCGCCGTTAAGGTTAAGGCAATAAAGATTGTTGTCTGCAGAACCAAAACACACAACTTCTTCAGTAACAAGCGGCGCTCCCATAAGTATGGAATCTCCAGTTTTGAACTTCCACAGAAGCTTTCCTGAGACGTCAATACAGTAAAAATATTTATCCATTGAGCCAAAGAATATTTTTCCGTCTGAAACAACAGGGTCGCAAATTATTTCGTCTCCGGTTTTGAATCTCCAGACAATGGATTTTTTTGATATTGAAGCTGCGTAAAGATACGTGTCTTCTGAGCCGAAAAAAATCAAGTCACCAGATATTGCTGGTGTGGATGCGATACCTCCGCCAGTTTTAAGTCTCCAAAGTATCTCTTTGTTTTCAGGATTTACGGCATACAGATACTGGTCGTATGAACCAAAATAAACCACATCATCGTGCAGCAAGGGGGATGAAAATATTTTTCCGCCTGTTTTTAAGTCCCAAATCTTCTGCCCTGTTTCAATGTCTAAGCAGTAAAAGTATGTATCAAGGGATCCGAAATATGCTCTGCCTTTACTGAACGCAGGCACGCTCAGAATATTTCCGCACTCTTCAAATTTTGATAGTTCTATTGCGCGTTCGGTCATACAAATACCTCTTTTGTCTTATTTACTATATGGTTTGATGATTGTTCTCAAACAAGCAAAGCAATTAGCATTTGCTTTTCTTGTTATTAAACTTTTGGGGCTCTATTAAATTTAATCTGGTTCGGTCGGCTCTGAAGTTGACGAATTGATGATGCCGCGTGTCTGATTGCCGATTGCCAGGGGAGTGAGGCCTGTGCTTGTTCACAAATATAAAAAAGCGGCTTTTAGGCCGCTAAAATACATGTGCTGGTAAAAAGACCGCATATCTTTAATGCCCTCCAACTTCAAGATAGAGCGTTTGAATAACCCCTGAAGTTCAGCATTTCTTTATAAAG
This sequence comes from Candidatus Aenigmatarchaeota archaeon, assembly GCA_023139785.1. Classification (GTDB taxonomy): domain Archaea; phylum EX4484-52; class EX4484-52; order EX4484-52; family B79-G9; genus JAFCBV01. The sequence continues at coordinate 7,003 of JAGLMX010000007.1, forward strand.
AAAAGGCTGATTTCAATGTAAAATCCAGGGTTATTCAAAATCATAGATAATTCTCAAAAATCTCTTCAATCTTAAGCTGCCCCATAACAGACGCAGCAAGCCCATCAAGTTTAATCTCACTTGCCGCACGTATGGGGGTGTCGCCAATCGGATAATTCTGGTGAACTACGGCAGAACAATTTTCTGCAACACTTTTAGCGGTTCCGCCAATATAAATTGTGCCGCCAACTGAATCGAGCCCTACCTCCTTTCCAGCATCTCCTTCAATGTATATTTCACCACTCATCAAATCCTTGCCAGCATTATCGCCAGCATTTCCGCCAACATATATTTCGCAATCAGAACTGGATTCACCAAGACAAGGTCCTGCATTTTTAGCAACAGTTAATTCGGTATTTTTTGAAACGGCAAGTGCATTCTTTCCGACACTTCCGCCAACAGTTATTTTGCCATCACGAATCCACTGAAGATTAGCCCCCACATCACCGCCAACATTTAATATAGCATCTGACGAAAGATAAAGTGCACCATCTCCCACATCTCCGACAACATCAATAACACAAGAATCACTAAAATGAGCAAGAGTAGATCCTATATTTCCGCCAACAGTTAATTGGGAATGTTTAGAAGCTCCAAGTGCCTTATCGACATTTCCACCAACCATTATTTTGCAAAATTTACAATCGGAACCAAGACCATACTTTATATTTCCGCCAACATATAATTCGGTATTTTCTGAACCGGTAAGTGCGTCCTTTCCGACACTTCCGCAAACAGTTATCTTGTTATTTTTGCCAGACACCCCACCAAGACAACATTCTGTATTTCCAGCAACATATATCTTTGAATCCTCCAAATAGTTCGTGGTGGCGTGATGTGTGAGATTTCCGCCAATATTTATTATGCTGCCATTTGAAGGCATAAAAAGATTAGCGCTTGTTGCATCGCCAGCAATCTCTATAATGTTCTTCTTAGCACCCTCATTTACTGAACTCATTTTACCCACCTCGTTTGTTTTGTAAGTTTATTATTTGATGGTAGTACTTTGTATTTGTAAGTATATCAAGATATGTATCATAGTAGCATGATACATATAGCACCATTTATAAACTTATGAAAACAAAAATAAGTATGGAATTAAAAAGGCTTGAAGCATTGGGGCTTACACCAAAAGAAGTTGATGTCTACATAGCATTGCTTGGAGCCGAATCCGCATCAATATCTAAACTTATGGCCGACGCAAATGTTTCAAGAAAAAGCATTTACGAAATACTACAAAAGCTTCTTGACAAAGGTCTTGTGAAATACACAATACAAGACAATAAAAAAAAGTTTGCTGCTGTAAGCCCTGAACGGTTTCTTGATATTCTGAAGGAAAAACAGAGAAGTATAGAGGGTATTCTTCCGGATCTTTTGACTAAATACAAAGAAAAAAAAGAAGAGACAACCGTTAATGTGTTTCTGGGAAAGGAAGGAATGAAAGCAATAACAAAGAATATTTTGAATGTAGGAACGCCATTCTGTGCATTGGCATACGAAGGAAAAATTTTTGATTTCTTGAAATACTATATGCCTCAATTTATGAAAGAAAGAGAGAAAAGGAAAATACATGCAAAAATAATCTATTGCGAAAGTTTTAGAGAAACAAACATCCGGCCTCCTTTGTCGAAAATCAAATATGTTTCTAATAAAATGAGCTCGCCAATTTCTTTGGTAATTTATGGAGACAATATTAACATTTTAATCTTTTCTGATACTCCACTGGCAATCCACATAAAAAGCAAAGAGATAGCGCACTCTTTTATGAATTATTTTAATCTTATGTGGGCCATGGGAAAAAAATAATTAATCAGATGTTCTACAGTTGATTATCCCTGCAAACCCAGATTATGCAGAAATACATCAAGTTCTTTGTCCTTCTTCTTACCTTTTTCCCCTGGAATATATGCCACTCCGCCGCCTTGCATATCTTTGTATACTCCTCCGACCGATGGCTCAGCGTATTTTTTATTCTCCGGCAAAGAGCCAACATCAACAGAGCCTAGTCCCATTCCATACAATAGATTCTCTGAAACACCATAAGGCTCTTTAGGTTGCAATGCCTGCGGCCGCCCCAACATTATATCATGTTCTTTGAAAAAATCAGGATTCCATAAAGGAGGCCTTGCAACGCCTACAAGAGAAATAATCTTGTTGCTGTTTGTGTGAAAGCGCCACATCAGGCGGCCGTCTTCTGCAGAAAAACATCGAAAATAACCATCATCACATCCTGCGAAAACATTTCCCTTATAATAATCAGGTCCTGACGGGATGGCATCACAAAGTTCGCTGACCCGTATTCTTTGACCATTACATGAGAAGCAATATAATTTGTCAGCACCAATGTAAATCCTGTTGGATATTTTGAGCGGCGCAGAGGCCGCAATTTGTATGTCGGTCCTTGATTTCCATAAAACATTTCCTGTCTTCGCATCAAGAGCATATATGTGCCTGTCCCGGCTTCCAAAATAAACTACGTTGTCATAAACAGATGCGTTATTAAATACCATATCTCCTGTTCGGACAGCCCAGAGAAGATCTCCGTCGGGCGCCATGCAATAAAGATTATTATCTGCAGAGCCAAAACACACAAATTTTTTAGTAACAAGAGGTGTTCCAAGAATTATAGAATCCCCTGTCCGAAACTTCCAGAGAAGTTTCCCTGAGACATCAACACAGTAAAAATATCCATCCATTGAGCCAAAGAATATTTTCCCGTCTAAAACAACAGGGTCGCAGATTATTTCATCTCCTGTTTTGAATTTCCATACAATTGCTTTGTTTTTTATTGAAATCGCATACAAGTATGTGTCCGAAGAGCCTACGAAAAGAAGGTCTTTAAAAAGTACTGGCGACGATGCTACAATTCCGTTAAGCTTGAGTTTCCAAAGAAGGCATTTGGTTTTTATGCTCACAGCATATATGTAATGGTCAAACGAGCCAAAATAAAGTATGTCTTCATGAAGAACAGGCCTGGAAAATATTATGCCGTCTGTTTTCATTTCCCACCTTTTTTGGCCGGTTTTTGTGTCTACTGCATAAAAATACGTATCTTCGCCGCCAAAATACGCTACATCGTCCTTGAAGACCGGTCTGGAAAATATAGCGCCGGATTCTTCAAATTTTGCGGTGTCAAAAGCGCGTTCTGCCATAAAAGAATTTAACGCCAAAAACTTTTATATTGCTTTTATTTCTGTAAGATTCTTCTTCAGCTCAATAACACTATTTTCTATGTCTTTCTCGCTTTTTCCGCCAGTGCATATAACTTTTCCTGAACTGAATAAAAGAAACACTGTTTTTGGATAATCAAGGCGATACACAAGCCCCGGAAACTGCTCGGGTTCATACTCTGTGCCTTCAAGCTCAAACGCAATTTGGTTGAGGTTAAGTTCTGTGCCGACATATGCAGAAGCAACAATGTTCTGTATTTTTATATCGTTTACTTTATTGATTTCTATCCCTAGTTCTTTTATCCTTTCGACAAGATT
>JAGLMX010000070.1 GCA_023139785.1 Candidatus Aenigmatarchaeota archaeon
CGGCTTTCTCGGAGCATGGCTTTCGAAAGAACTCATAAAACAGGGTGCGGCTGTTACTGCACTGGACCTTGAGTTCAATTCAATGTCAAACTTCCGATTGCTTCGCCTTGAAAAGAAGACCAACATCGTGGTGGGCTCCATAGCAAAATATGATCTTGTTGAACGCGCTTTGAATCGGTACGACATTGATACATGTTTTCATCTCGGAGCGCAGGCAATAGTGCCTGTTGCGAATCGGGCGCCAATAGAGACTTTTAAGAGCAATATCGAAGGAACATGGAATCTTCTTGAAGCATCGCGAAAGCTTGGAACGGTTGAACGAATTATCGTTGCGTCAAGCGATAAAGCGTATGGTGAACACGAAACGCTTCCCTATACAGAAAATGCGCCTTTGAAAGGCATGCACCCATATGATGTTTCGAAATCATGCACGGATTTAATATCTCAGACATATTTTCACACATATGGACTACCCGTAAGCATTGCGCGCTGTGGAAATATCTATGGAGGTGGAGATGCTCACTTCAGCAGGATTGTTCCGGGAACAATAAAGTCCGCGTTATCCGGACAACAGCCGATTATCAGAAGCGATGGAACGCCTGTACGGGACTACATTTACGTTGATGATGTTGTCGAAGGATACATCACAATCGCAGAAAAAATGAAAAACAAAGATGTTGTGGGGCAGGCATTCAATTTCGGGACAAACAAGCCTCTTTCTGTAAAAGAAATTGTCTTAAAAATACTCAATACCTGCGGAAAACAAGATTTAAAGCCGAAGATTCTTGCAAAGAGCAGTGGCGAGATAAAGAAGCAATATCTTTCAAGCGACAAAGCAAAATAAGTTCTTGGATGGTCCCAGAAAACAAGCATAGACGCCGGGCTGAAACCAACCGTGAAGTGGTATTCTAAGTTCTTCGCCAAAAAATAAGTTTATCAAACAAGTCATTTTTTGAAGAATATTTCAAATGTCTTCAGAATATATTTAATCATTTCCTCCGTAATACCTGGATACACCCCAATCCAAAACGAGTCATTCATAATGCAATCTGTATTTGCAAGACTGCCACAAACACGATAATTCACATTCTCAAAACATGGATGTTTGGTAATATTTCCTGAAAACAAATTTCTTGTAGCAATCTTATTTTTTTCTAAATATGTCACGATTTCATTTCTGCTAAACCCGGCACCTTGTTGAACAGTCAATAGGAATCCAAACCATGCCGGATCTCCTTCCATCTCGGTTTGCGGCAATACGAACTGTTTGTCATATTTCTTAAGGCCATTGTAAAGCAGCCTGAAGTTCTTTTTACGCAGTTCGATAAAGGAGGGTAGTTTTTTGAGTTGCTCCACGCCAATTGCTGCCTGCATATCAGTCAACTTTAAATTATACCCGATGTGCGAATAAATGTACTTGTGATCATACCCCTCTGGCAATTGCCCCAACTGTTGACTAAATCTTTTTCCGCAAGTATTGTCGCATCCGGGCCCGCACCAGCAATCACGCCCCCAATCCCTAAACGAAACAATGATTTTCTTTAACAAGGCATCATCAGTAACTAACGCACCGCCTTCACCCATTGTAATATGATGAGCGGGATAGAAGCTAAACGTAGAGATGTGTCCAAATGTCCCTGTGTGTTTTCCGCCATATTTTGATCCAAGCGCATCGCAATTGTCTTCGACAACCCATAAATCATATTTTTTCGCAATATCCATCACTTTTTTTAGATTAAATGGGTTGCCAAGTGTGTGTGCAATAAATATTGCGCGCGTCTTATCTGAAATCGCTTCTTCAATTTTATCTGCCTGAATATTATAGGTTCCAATATCTACATCAACAAACACCGGAATAAGATTGTTCTGAATAATGGGATTAACTGTGGTAGGAAATGATGCGGCCACAGCAATTACCTCATCTCCGGGTTTTAATCTCTTTTCGCCAAGTTTCGCTGAAGTCAATGCAGACATTGCCAGAAGATTTGCCGAGGAACCCGAATTTGTCAGCAAACAATATTTGGCGCCTAAAAAATCAGAGAACTCTTTCTCAAACCGTTCAGCAAACCGTCCGGCAGTAAGCCAGAAATCAAGTGCTGAATCAACAAGAGAAACCAGTTCTTTTTCATCATAAACGCGTCCAGCACACGGAATATACGATTCATTCGGCACAAAAGCCTTCTTTTTCTCTGATTTATAAAACATCCTTACTTTCTCAAAAATATCCTCTCGTATCTTATTGTCATTCATGATATTCCACCCATTTGTTCTTTTTTCATTTCTTTCAACCCATCATCCACACACAGTATATGTGTTGTAACAACATTCTGAACTTTTGTTGTTTTCATCCCTGCTTTCATTGGGCGTTTGGCTTTTTGCCCTAATTTATCTGTTGTGGTGGGTGCAATAAGGTCTGCGTTGAGCCCAAAAACACCAGTAACCTTTTTAGCAAATGAGTAGCGATCCATCACATCGCGTCCAACCACATTATACAAACCCGTTTTATTAAGCCCAACAAGTTCCTTTACAATCTGAACCATGTTGTTCGCATATGTTGGCGAACCAAACTGGTCATTTGCTACATTCATTTTCAAATTATTGCTTAAATTTCTAATCACCTGTATCACGAAATTTTTTCCCTTTAATTCCCAACCATAAACAACAGTTGTACGTATTATCAGATAATTGCTTAGAGCGTTTCTAATAAGGTTCTCGATTTCCAGCTTTTGTCTGCCGTACTCGTTAATTGGGTTTGGAGCATCCTCTTCAGAATACGGGCCATCAAGCCCGTCAAAAACGTAATCTGATGAAAAAAACACAAGTTTTGCCCCTGTTTCCTTGGCAGCCTCAATAAGATTTCTGCTACCATCCACATTTGTTTTTCTTGTCTCAACCGGATGGCTCTCGCAATATTCCGCATTCGCGTTTGCGGCCGGATGGAAAATTATGTCTGGATTTATTTCAGACATCACTTCACCCACCTCTTTTTTATCCATCATATCTAAATGAAGAAGACCCTCCGTATTTTGAGAAAAATACGTTCCAAAGACATCATACGCCGGATCCATTGAAAACTCTTTAAATGCAATATTTCCAATGAGTCCTGACGCGCCAACAACAATAATTCGCATAATTTTCTCCAACTGTTTTTTAGATTCAATCAAATTCTCTTGTATATGGTAACAGGGTCTATACACATTCCGCTACCGCCAAAAATAATAGATTTAAACAACTCAAAATAATTATGATTCATCCTGCGCAAATACTGTTTTTCGTCCATCACCCGATTGTTGCCAACAAAACAGACCGTCTCCACAGGAACCATATCCTCAGATAAAAATTTCCAAAACGCGTGATCGGGTAAACGCGTGTTGTAGTATACCATGTGGCTGTCATAAACCACATACTTTGGATTTAATTCTGCAATAAGCGATTCAAAACTTTCGCCATGGGTCATGCGGTGAAATATTGTCTTGTAAGCATACATCTTATCCTGAAACATAAAGAAAAATGCGGGCTGCGCTATAACCACCCTCCCCTCTTCTTCGCCTAGGTATTTTTGCTCCATATACTGATCTAAAGAATAATAATTGTTCGTGTGATACATCAAAACAACCGACGCAAAGTAATTACCAATGCCAAAAAGAAACATTAACACAAAAAAACAACCCGCAATTTTCGCTAATTTTTTTCGGTCAAATAAATCATTCAGCATTTTTGCGGCAAGTATTGTAAACAAGGGGATTACTGAAGAATAATACCTTGGGGATTTATGCGTAACAAATATGAAAAGAACCGTATGAAATAAAATTATGAATAAAAAAATCCGTGCATATTTATCGGTTTTTCTAATATGCCCTGCATAATACAAACCCAATAAAAATAAGATGCTTACAAACACCATGCTCTTATGCAAGAACATACCTGAAAGTCGTTCTGTTTCTGAAAGCACGCTTTCTGCAAGATTGCCTTCTGTATTCATCCATCGCTGCTCAATAAAAAGATCTATATCTTGAGCTGCATATGCTGCTTGCGGAATCATACCGATAAAAAAACCCAGCGAAATCAAAAGTAATGCCTTCCGAACCGAAGAATTTAATTTCCATTTGTTTTCCATAAGGTGGACAATTAGCAATGATGCAAACATAAGGCATCCAACGATGTGAGATGAAAGAGACAATGCGCAAAAAACTCCGGCAAGGACAAAAAACCGCGAATCTTTCAGTCCCTTGAAGTAAGCAAGTAACGCAAGCAGAGTCCAAACACCTAAAAGAACATCCGGCCGGTTACCATACAAAGCAAATGTTATATAAAGCACATTTGACGCAACAATAACAATGCTTATTCGTGCAATGCGCTCATTGTATATTTTTCTCGCCATATAATAGGTAAGATAAGTGACTGCAAAAAAAATCGACATGAGCAACACAAGATCTTGCTTTAGGCCAAAACCAAGAATCTTATAAGCAATTATTTG
>JAGLMX010000071.1 GCA_023139785.1 Candidatus Aenigmatarchaeota archaeon
AGCTGGAGATACTTCTATTTTCTCATAGTCGCATTATCCGTAGCAGTCTTTTTATCCGCAACAAAAATAAAAACACAAAAGCACATACCTGAAACATTCACAATAAAATCAATACTTTCTCATTTCAAAGATATTCCGGTCATCTCCTCATTCATTGCACTTTTCTTTTACTTTGGTATGGAGTTAGGTGTGGCTGTATGGCTGATTACATACCTTGAAACAATTAGAGGCATAAGCCCTCACACCGGAGTCTATTTGTTATCATTATTCTGGCTTCTCCTTGCAATAGGAAGGTACACTGGAGGCCATCTTCTAAAAACACACACTCCAAAAACACTAGTCACAACATTTTCCCTATTTGGCGCAATCTCTCTCGCCATTGCCCTGTATGCAAACTCTACAATGCTCTCAATGATATTCCTGCCCCTTGTCGGGTTCTCCTGCTCACTCCTGTTCCCGACAATATATTCCGTAACAATAGAAAACCAGAAAAGCGGTCACAGCGTAGTGTCCGGAATACTCTTCACAGCAGTGATAGGCGGCGCAATAATCCCGTACCTAATAGGCATCACAGCAGACGCATATAGTCTAACCACCGGTCTAAGCATACTGTTCCTGTCATTCATTGTAATTTTTCTGAAAGGGCTTTCAATAAAGCGCACCCATGCAGGCATAGAAGACGCAGGTTCGGATGCGATATGAGTCTCATTTTGTTAGCGAAACGCATAGAATGCTTCGAGCGAAGCAAGAAAGTTGGCGAGCGAGCGTTCAGGCACTAGTTCGTAGTTTAAATCATCGTTGTGATTTTATACATTTGCTTCCAGACTCAAAAGTTTGGCCATCTTATCGTATATTTTGTTAGCATTTTCACTTGTGACCACAAACCAGGGTAGGTTCATATCAGTATATACTTGCATGGCCTCAGGAAGTTTTTCAAACTTATGAAGTATCACGCGACTGCCATTCTCATTTAATCTCTTCAGATAAGTAAGATCTTCTTCATTGTTGTTATATGTATTCACGTCAACTATGATAATCTCCGAATTTCCGTTTTTGTCTATATCTTTAAGCGATCCAGAATGTTGTGTGTACTCATAAAGGCCATTCAATTGTTCATCTTCAAACAAAGAATACAAAAAACCAGATACTTTATTGCCAGGGTAATATTTTGGTTTTAATCCACCCCGAGTCAAACCCTGATTAATAAAATCAAATATATCAGCACTTTCTGTTAAAATAGCTATTTTTGTAGTTTCCATAGCAACTAATTGAAGCATTTTTTTATAAAAGTTATTATTAGATGGTTGCGAAGCAACATTATCAATTTCAATTACTTCTTTTCGCATCTACAACCGTTGTAACTTCATCCTTTAGAATGAAATGCTGTGCATTTCCGGATGTTGGAACGCAAGCAACTTCAGAGTTGCCGATTGATGAGTCTTCGAGACACTTCAATGGGTTTTGTCTCGGAGACCCTAAAAACAGCAAAGCTGAGGACGTGATTTGATTGTGGGTTGAACCGCGGTGGTATGATGTTTCGCAAGCCCTACTTGATTTCTATCACAGCGCCATCATACAGTATGTGCAGGTTCTTTCCAAGAAAGTACCCTTCTTCTGTTGCAAGCGCAGCAAAACTGGATAATTTCTCCATATGCCCGTGGCTTGGTATGATATTCTGTGGCTTCAGCATACGTATCATGTCGCGGTGGTCTTCCCTGCGCGCGTGCCCTGATACATGGACGTGATCCATGATACGAACACCCTGCTCACGAAGGTCGCGCTCAAGCGTGAACCTGTTTGCCTTGTTTATCGGACTTGGAATGACTTCTGAAGAAAAGATGACCTGGTCTTCTTTCTCGAAAGCGAACTTGAATTCCTTTCTTGCAATCCGTGACAAGACCGCATTCGGCTCGCCCTGGTTGCCTGTACAGACAACAAGGCAGTTTGACGGATCTTTTGAGACAATGCTGTCAAACGCGCGCTCTATTGTCTTTCGCCTGCCGAAAACCTCGGCACCGTCAAGCTTCATTAAGCCAAGCTTTTCTGCAATCTTGATATATTCAGAAAGCGACCTGCCGCAAAATAAAACTTTGCGCCGCCCGTTATTTGCCGCAAGAATTGTTCTAAGACGTGCAATATGTGACGAAAATGTCGTTATCACAACAAGTGACGGATCCTCATATGCTCTGTCAATCGCATCCTGCACAAGCACTTTTGCGACGTACTCAGGAGGGGTTCGCGCCTCTTCCTCAACCCTCACGCACTCTGAGATATGAAGCTTAATCCCCTTCTTCGCAAGCTCTTTGTAACGCTTGTAATTTGGCTTGTCACCAAGTGTAGGATTATTGTCAAGTTTATAGTCATTAAGATATGTTACTATGCCTTCCGGGGTGTGAAGTGCAATCAGGCATGAGCCCGGTATGCTGTGTGTTATGTGCACCATTTCAACACTTAGGTTTTTTGACAGCTTTGCAGTCTTCCCTGCATTAAGGACGTAAAGCGCATTTTCAAGCTCTTTCTTTTTCTCATCACGGAGAAGCTTCTTCACAACCTCAAGCGTGTAGTCAGAGCCTATTATCGGGCAATTATACTTTTCTGCAAGCCGCGGAACCGCAGCTATGTGGTCAAGATGTCCGTGAGCAAGTACGATTGCCAAAACTTTTTTTCCGGCAAGTATGCCGTCGTCAGGCAGCGCACCCATACGAATAAGATCTTGTGTTGGAGCATTTCGCTCATCTTCATCTTCTAACTGTATTATTTTGTCCATGTACACGCCCATGTCGAATATAACAAATTCTCCTTTGATTTCGACTGCGCACATATTTTTGCCGACTTCACTAAAGCCGCCAATTGCATAAAATTTCATTATTTTTCACCTTTAATTTTCAATATATCATACCACCCAGGTTCATTTGGTTCTGTGATAATCCATCCAACCGGCAACTCCGACCTAAAGATTGGGTTATACCGATTGAAGTTGTAATAACAATACTTCTTCTTGTAATTCAATGACTTATATAATTAGTACATCGAGAAAAAGTATCTTACGAATATTACTACAAATAATTCTAAAAGAAGGTTTAAATGTGTTTGGATTCGGAGTTTTATCGAAAATATGTTGATTTTTCGCCATATTAGGACAGATATCATAAAATAATTTTAAACAAAAGATTTTTATATCATTCAATAGAAGTAACAAACTATGTTTAAAAAAGGGTTTCTTTTTTTAGCCGCTAACCCACTGCATGATGGACACAAGGAACTTATGAGGTTCGCCCTGCAGGATGTCGAACACATAAGCGTTTATATTGGTCAAAGAAGCAAAGACCACATTTTACCATATTCTATAAGATCCACAGCACTGCAGGCAATGATTTCTTACGAAGGGTTAACGGATCAAATTTCTGTATTGGGTGCTGAAACTAAATTTAAGTCACTTGATTTTTCAGAATATGACCTACTCATCGCAGGTTCAGACTTTTTAAATCAGATGGGCGCCCCTTTTGAAAAAAATCACGCAGATTTTATATCCCAATTTAAACACATCGCAATGAACCAAAGAGATGATACCCCTTTAATGAACAATGCAAGAACTGCGATACTCCGCAATAGTTCATTAATAACCTACGAAAATAACAGAAAAGGAGACATTTCTTCAAGAAAAATAAGAGAAAAATATCGTAAAGGAGAATCCGTAAAGAATCTAATGCCGCCTTGTGTTAAGGATTGTATAGAAAAATATGTATCTGTTTTCGACTTAGAATAAACGCGGGTTGATTCGAGATACAAAACTAAAAAATACACACACAACCACTCAAAATAGTTTATTTTTCACAAAAAAAGCAGTTAGCTTTATAAACTTGCACTCAGAATGAAAAGGATTGTTGTGGTGTAAACTGCGCATTCTAGTACATCATGCAATAGGGAATGTATTTAAAACTTAAGCGCACAATAATCGAGTCTACGTGTTGTTTTGAACGTAGTTTGAGTATATATTAATTAGAATTGAGGTGTATAAGATGGCTGACAAAAAACCGCACATGAACCTTGTGACCATCGGTCACGTAGATGCTGGTAAATCCACACTTGTTGGAAGATTACTTTGGGATACAGGAAACGTTCCTGAACAGGAAATGAAGAAAATCGAGGAAAAAGCAAAAGAGCTCAAGAAAGAGTCCTTTAAGTTTGCTTTCCTTATGGATACTGTTAAAGAGGAACGCGAGCGCGGTGTTACAATTGACATCATGCACAAGCGCTTTGACACACCTAAATATTATTACACAATAATTGACGCCCCGGGGCACCGTGACTTTGTCAAGAACATGATTACCGGTGCAAGCCAGGCAGATGCCGCAATTCTCGTAATTGCAGGAAAATCCGGTGTCGAATCACAGACAAAAGAACACGTTTTTCTTATCAAGACCCTTGGTCTCAAACAGCT
>JAGLMX010000072.1 GCA_023139785.1 Candidatus Aenigmatarchaeota archaeon
TCCAACCGGTAACTCCGACCTAAAGGACGGAGTTTCAATGGTTGTAGATGATGAAGTCAGGGATTGCCGGACAGAAAGGATTGGATGATGTTTGATTTTCTTTGTCCCCTTTAAAAAATCTTATATATAAACCAATAACATAAGGTACTACTATGATGAAAAGTATTTGGATTGTAGATTGGCTGATGATGGTTGTATTTGTATTGATGTTGGTGTCAAAAGTAATCAATCTGCCAATCACAAAAGTACTTCAGCCAATCTTTTTCGTTCTTATTATCATACACATTGCTCAGCATTGGAAAGTTATTGTTTATTCGCTTAAAGGATTGATGAAGAGATAGAAATACTCTTACAACGTGCCCATATGGTCAATGCGTTTCTGCACCAGCCTTTTCTTTAACTCGCCGTCAATTGTTTTGGTGACTCATTAAAGAAAACCTTGGGGAAAAGAAAGAATCATAGCAATTGATTATTGCACGAAAAATTACAACGCATCCATGTGGTCAATGCGTTTTTGTACCAGCGCGTCCGTCCCGATATCAGTCCTGTGCCTGACAGTCCCGGTCACAGTGTTGCACGCATCTTCTGCAATCTTTTCAGCATCGCTTATTGATGCGCCGCGCCCGACAAACGCAACTGCCCGCGAACCGGTCATATAGAGCGCGCCCTCGCGCTTATCAATGGCGGCATAGTATACTTTTGCGCCGTTTTCCGGCTTTGGAATTTCTATTTTTTCGTTTTTTTCCGGGTTGTCAGGATATCCATTGGGTACAACGTATTTGCATACGGTTGCGTCATCTGAGAACTCAACCTTTAGCTCGCCAAGCGTTCCTTCAACTATTGCGGTGCAGACTTTTACAAAATCTGTTTTAAGAAGTGTGAGAACGTTCATTGCTTCAGGGTCGCCGAATCGCGCATTGTACTCTATGAGTCGCACACCATTCTTTGTTGCTATGAAACCGCCGTACATTATGCCTTTGTAGTCTACATCAGTTTCTTTTTTTATTGCTTCCATGACCTTGACGGTTATATTGTGTGCGTCTTCTATGTGTTTTTCGTTCAGGAAAGGCAAAAGCCCTTTTGGTCCGCTATAGCTGCCCATGCCACCTGTGTTTGGGCCTGTGTCGCCGTTGAATGCGCGCTTGTGGTCCTGCACAGCAGGCATATCAACAACAGTTTTTCCGTCTACAAATGACATCAGGCTGAACTCTTCGCCGACGAATTTTTCTTCTACAATAACCCGGCTGCCGTGAATTATTATTTCTTTGCAGTATTCAAGTGAGTCTTCCTTGCCTTTTAGGTGTTCGCCAAGGACTTTTACTCCTTTGCCGCCTGTAAGCCCGTCAGGCTTGATTACAAAGCCTGTGTCTCCAAGTTCGTCCATGAATTCGCTTATTTTATCTATGCTCTCAAATATTTTGAACTTTGGATTCCCGGGAATATCGTATTTTGCGACAAGGTCGCGCGTGAATGACTTGCTTGTTTCAAGCTGGCCTACAACTTTTCTTGGCCCGACACAGCGAATTCCGACGTAGCGAAGTGCGTCTGTAACTCCTGCTTCAATTGGAATTTCGGGTCCAATGACTACAAAATCAACTTTGTTCTGTTTTGCAAAAGTGACTATTGAATCAACATCATTCATTTTTCCGATCATGTCTTTGTCAGAGCAAAACATGACACCGGGATTTTTTGCGCTCATATATGAATAAATGTGCGGCATTGGCTTGCTTTCAAAAAGCTTTTCTGCGATTATGTGCTCTCTTGCACCGCTTCCGACCAGAAGAATTTTTGCACCACTCATCAAATCACCCGCATTTTGCTGAATACTGTCTACTGTTTGTTGTCTGTTGTCTCTCCTCTTTCTTTTTTTCTTACCCCGCCCATTTTCTCAATTACAGCTTCAGAGCCCTCAACAGGGTATTTTCCATTAAGGCACGCCATGCAGAGGTCACTGCATCCAATGGCTTTCTTTATGCCTTCTGTTGTCTGGTATGTCAATGTGTCTGCATTAAGCTCTTTGCGCACTTCTTCAACAGTCCTGTGCCCTGCGATAAGCTCTTCTTTTGTGGGCATATCTATGCCGTAAATACACGGGCATGTTATAGGTGGGCAGCTTGAGAGCATATGCACTTCTTCTGCTCCGGCTTTTCTTAGAAGGCTAATAATCTTTTTTGATGTCGTGCCGCGCACAATACTGTCATCAACCAGTGCCAGCCGCTTCTCATTGACTTCAGAGCGTATGGCGTTCAGTTTGTTTTTCACGGCATCTGCCCTTAGTGATTGCTTGGGCATTATGAATGTTCGCGCAACGTACCTGTTTTTTATCAGGCCTTCGCGGTATTTTATTCCGGTGGCCTCAGAGAATGTGAGTGCGGCGGTTCTTGATGTATCAGGGGTTGGTATTACTGAATCAATATTTTTTTTGTTCCAAAGCTTTGCAAGCTCGCGCCCAAGGTTAAGCCTTGCCTCGCAGACGCCTTTTTCATTTATTGATGAGTCCGGGCGCGCAAAATATATCCATTCAAACATGCAGTGCGCGTGCTTTGCATGGACAAGTTTTTTGGAGTGAAGCGCCTTTGTCTTTCTTTCAATAAAAATAACTTCGCCGGGCTCAACATCCCGTATAAAGTCATAGCCAAGTGTGTCAAGGGCAACAGTCTCTGAAGCAAAAATATAGCTTGTTCCTTTCTTGCAGTTCTTTTTTCCAAAAGAAAGCGGCTTTATCCCGTTTGGGTCGCGCATTGCGATAAGCCCATGCTTTCCGACAAGACCAACCAATGAGTAGCTGCCTTTTACAAGAGCCATAACCTTTTCTGCAACTTTGAAAATATGTTTTGCCTTGATGTCTTGAGTATCTCCCAGCTCTTCTGTTAGTTCATGTATGAAAAGCCCGAGTATTGCCTCAAGATCACACTTTGATGTAAGCTCGACATGACCTTTTTCTTTCAGGTATTTTTTCAGTTCAGGATAGTTTATTGTGTTGCCATTACTTGCCATTGCAACACCAAAAGGGTATGTAATGACGAATGGCTGGGCGTTTTGCAGGTCTGACGCGCCGGCAGTTGTATAACGTACATGGCCTATGCCCATATCACCTGAAAGCATGTCAAGGTCTGATGCTTTTATTGCCTGTGTAACGAGGCCGGTGTTTTTTTTCACAAATACCTTCTCTCCATTATGAGTTACAATACCTGCGGAGTCCTGCCCCCTGTGTTGCAGCGAAAGAAGCCCGCCATATATGGTTTGCGAAACGTTTTCAGAATTCAAAATACCTATTATCCCACACATTAAAACATCTCCTTGATATATTCTAAAACAGATTCAAAAACAGCCCTGCCGTCTCCGGTGGTTCCTCTATTTATTCTTCCCGGGGCCGAATGCGTCCATGAGTCAAACACACGTTCCGGGTGAGGCATCATGCCGAAAACATTGCCTTTTGGGTTGCAGATTCCTGCTATGTTTGAAATCGCGCCGTTTGGATTCCATGGGTATCCTGCGTTTGTGTTTCCTGATACATCAGAATACCTGAAAACAATCTGTTTGTTATTTTCAAGCTTTTTTAGATGTTCTTCTTTTAAGTTTGACGGGAGAGTGAAATTTCCTTCCCCGTGCGCAACCGGCATTTCCAGTATTTTTTTGCTTGGTATGTTTTTTGTCCATGCGCAATTTGTGTTTTCCTGCTTTAGATAAACATGCCGGCATTCAAAGCGCGCTGAATCATTCTGGCGAAGCGAGGCAGTCGGGGAGTCGGGCATTGTTTCATCAAGTGCAGGCAGAAGACCGAGTTCTACTAAAATTTGGAACCCGTTACAGATGCCGCCTACGGGATAGCCTTTTTCTACGAAGTCTTTTAATTCGCTTCTTAATGCGCCTTTCATTCTTGCTGAAAATATTGCGCCTGATCGTACATAGTCTCCTGCAGAAAATCCGCCCGGAATCATGAGGCACTGGTAATCTGAAAGGCTTCTTTTGTCCTGATTTCTTACATCAATTCCAAGAAGCTGTTTCAAGTGAATAATTTCCGGCTTTGCACCGAGGCGCGAGAATGCTCGCGCTGTTTCGTCTTCGCAGTTTGTTCCTTCAATGCGGAGTATTGCTACGCGTATGTCTTGTGTATTCATAAGTTCAACCCATTTACCCATTCTCTACGAAGCAAAGAAACTTTTGTGTCAATAATCACGGTTTTTGAATCGGATATTTTGAGAGTGTCGTCTCTTGTGACGGTTCCAAGTTCGTAAACAGGGATTTTATTGTCCCTGAAAATATTTTCAAATAATTCCTTGTTTTCCGGTGAAACTTCTACAACCCATCTTGTGTTTGATTCTGAAAATAACTTGAAGTCAGGACGGATGTTAGATATTTCTGAAACATCAATGTCTGCGCCAATATTCTCTTTGCCAAAGCACATTTCTGCAA
>JAGLMX010000073.1 GCA_023139785.1 Candidatus Aenigmatarchaeota archaeon
CGCTCTGCAAGCGAGTGCTCTTTTGGATGCACTTTGCCTGCCATTGCAAGTTTTGTATCACGGAATATGAACGGGTTTCCTATTGCGCCGCGCCCAATCATCACGCCGTCGCATTTGGTCTCATCAAACATGCGCACTGCGTCGCCGGCTGAAAACACGTCCCCGTTTGCAATCACAGGAATGTTCGCCGCTTCTTTCACTTTTTTGATTGTCCCCCAGTCTGCCTCATCAACATAGTTGTGCATCACAAAGCGCCCGTGTATTGATATTGCGTCAATGCCTGCATCATCACACAACTTGAGTGTCTCAAAAATCTCAGGACTCTTCCTGTTGCTTCCAAGGCGAACCTTCACAGTGAGTGGCTTGTCTGTAAACCCGCGCAATTTTGATAAAATACTGCCAAGATTCTTTGGGTTGGATGAAAGCCACCCGCCCCACTGTAGTTTTATGTAATTTCTCTTTGAGCATCCGGCGTTCAAATCTATTGTATCCACTTTGTCGCCTATTGCATCAATTAATTGGCGAAGGTTTTCCGGGTCGTCCCCTATTATCTGCGCGCCCACAGGGCGCTCGTTTGGCAGAAAATCATCAAAGTTCTCGCGGTCCATGCGAAACTTTGCTTCCTCAAGCTTAGGAGAATAAACAAGCCCGGCACCATAGTCTTTGCAAAGCAGGCGAAACGCATTGCAAGTGACGTCGCACATAGGAGCCAGAACTAAAGGAGTTTCAATCTTCAGCTTTCCGATTTTCAGAGGACGAATTTTCATAGAATTCACTGTTTTGACAAAAGTACAACACGGCTTCGTTCATCCTCGTCCTTAAATTTGTAGCCAAGATGATTGTTCAGCCTTTTTGCGAACTCCTGTATTTCGTCGTGGCGCGGCATTGCTTCAATCGGCAGGCGGTACACTGAAAAGCCAACATGCATATATGCCTTGACCTCGACAAAATCCGCACCTGTCCTCCTGATTAGTTCGGCATACTCTTTTTCATGTGTATCATTTCTGCCTTTGAGTATTGTCAGGCGCACTGCCTTTTTGCATGAAAATTTGGGCAAAAGATCTATTGTCCTGTTCAGGCGCTCCCAGAAGTCCGGGAACTGGGGAACATCAAGCTTTTTGTACAGCTCCTTTGTCGGGGCGTCAATAGAAAGATAAAGCTGGCTTGGCTCGCTTGTTAGCGCTTCAAGCTTTTCAGGGAACTGCCCGTTTGTGACAAGAAACACACTCATATCGCGCTTTTTGAACTCTTCTATAAGCCCGGAAAGCTTTGAATACGCAGTCGGCTCGCCTGTAAGGGATATGGCGGCATTGCTTGGGTTTTGCGCCTGTCTCCATTTCTCCTTGTCAACACACTCAAGGCCATTGAACCCTGAAATCAGCTTTCTTTGCGCAATAATTGCATCATCTACAATATCTTTTGGCTCGTCTTCCTGTACTGCGTCCATTGAGTTTGCAACCGTCTTGTCTGTCGCACGCCAGCAGTATATGCAGCGATTCGGGCAAAAGTACGCCGCAGGCGTCATCTGAAGACATCGGTGGCTCTCTATGCCGTGGATATCCCGATAGAACTTCTCTTTATAGCACACACCTTCGCCGCGCAGGGACTTTTTGGCCCATTCGCATACTTTAACGGCAGAGTGCGCACCCACAAGGCCATAGCCCTGCTTTTTCATGAGGATTTTTTGTTCTTGTGGAATCATAGAATAAGTATTGGGGGGAAGAGTTATATTTTGTTATATTTATTGTAAAAATTACAAACGCTCCGTTATTTGTAGATAGATTAACTTTTAATTCAAATTTTTTCATTAACACTGAGTAGTTGTAAAAAAACATATTTTTTTAAACTAACAACGCCTATTTGAATAGAGGACTATTTTGAGAAGTAGGAAACATTTATACTGCTTAAGTCAATATGTTGGTAAGGCGATATTAATGGACGGAAATTTATTAAAAAAACAGTATTTGGAAGAAAAAAATCATTTATCTTTTTTAAATTTAAAAAGGATGTCTGAAGAAATAGAACTCTCCACATTAATTTCTAATCTTAACTCTTCTTTAATGGAC
This sequence comes from Candidatus Aenigmatarchaeota archaeon, assembly GCA_023139785.1. Lineage (GTDB taxonomy): Archaea > EX4484-52 > EX4484-52 > EX4484-52 > B79-G9 > JAFCBV01. Next base: position 2,067 of record JAGLMX010000073.1, read on the forward strand.
TTGTTTCAAGAGGAATTTACTACTCGAAACAATGAACGGTTTGTAGAGTTTCTTGAAAGAAGTACCACCTATTTAAAACACGAATATATGAAAACAAAAAAGTTAACACCAAAAGAGTTTTATCTATGGCATATTAGCATGTTCATGACAATTCGTACATACATAACTATTGTCGAATCAAAATATATATTGAGTGATGTCGAAGAAATAGAAGGTGTCTGGTTATCGCTCTTAAAAAAAGAGTTTTTTTCTTTTTTGGAAAAGAATGAAGAATTACTGGGCATTACGGGCGTAAAAGAGAAAATTTCAAAAACAAAAATCATCTCATTTGGGAAATATTCGATTTCAGAACCCATGGGACAACCTAGTATTACTGTTGATATAACTAAATCTAATATGCCTGAAGAATTTGCACATAGACAATATTCTGAAAGCAGGGACGTATCGGAAGTGGTGAATAAACCTACCGCTTGGAAGAAATCTGATGTTTGGTGTGTTTAATGGATTTAAAATCTCAGTTAAAGAGTGTTCAGTTTGAGAAAAAAGGATATGCTGGTAACGTAGAAATAAAGAGTGGTTGGGATTTACCACTTAATATTTCCAAAATAGAAGATACTACAAAAGATAGAGACTCAATCTATGAAGCAACCGCTACTAACGAGAATAAGGGGTTTAGATTAACAGTTGTTTATAGATTTAAGTGTTCTCCTAAAGAAAATATAAAAACTATCAAGAATGAGATTAAAAAACATATTGAGCTTGATGGAAGTTCAATTGGATCCATAATCTTGAAATATGCTGGCATTCCTTCAATGCCTATATTTATTGGAGGTGCTGCAAGTGAAGATTCCGAAAGTAAAAGTGACGGAAAAAAAGATACAGGGAGAAGCAAAAGCCCTAAAACTGCTAGCTGATATTGAAAAATCTCTTGGAGTCAAAGAACAAATTATATTATTTTTCTTTTTCACTTGTCATGGAAGTCTTTTTCATACGCCATTTAGACAGATACCAGAACTCACTGGAGACCGCAATCAAGACTTTGAATTACTTTTAACTGAAAATAGGGCCAAAATAAGAAATATTCTCGATATTGAATTTAATGAAATTGAGTTTCAATCTGCCGAAAAAGAAATACGGAATATGTGGTCAAAACATATTAAAGAAAATTGCGGTGTGTGTTCAAGTTATTTTGCAGCGATTACAGTTTATAAGTTAAAAAATTATTTTTCTACTAAAGAAGTTTATGCCGAAATAAAAAAAGAAGCAAAAATATTAATTGATGATGCCTGTATAACCGAGAGGCATATTGATTTGATTGGTTACGAAGAGAACGTACTTTATGATTTGTGTGAATCTAAACATACGGTACATTCTCAAAAAGAAAAACTTTGCTCAGAAATAGAATATCTATGTTTTGTCAAAAAAATATTGGAGCCTCATGGTTTTGAAAGTAATTGTTTTTTAGGAACTTTAGATTTTATTAAAAAAAACAAAATTAAAATTATGGTGAATCGTCTTTTAGAATCCGAGAATATTGTCAATGGTGAAGACATATTTTCGTGCAAGATTTCTTAGAATCCTTATAGCTCATACATTTTTCAATATATTCTCCCAAAACTCCGTCTCAGTGGTACCCTCGCCCCGTCCCGTTCTTCCCTGCACCCTACACGAATCATCACTTGCTCAATCAAAACTATATCTGCATATAAAACAAAATCTCTGTATGATTAAACAAAAAGATCCTATGGCGGTCGTACACGAAATAAAACGCAGAAATAAATGGATTTTTGATGAATTAGAAAAATATTAGAACTGCTTTCTTAGTTGTCACGCCACAAATTACGGCGGCTTTATTTTCCACACACACCACAAGAAGAACTCCTCTCAACCCTAATTTTTTTCATCTCCCCCGACCAAACATCAACATACATAAGATCCCGACTCACATCCCTTTTCCCAAGAAGTATTTTCAGCGCCTCAACAACCTGAAAAGACGTAATTGCCACCGTAGCAGAATTTATTACCCCTAACACCCCACAACCTTCAGGACTTGTACCACCCCCAAACACACACGAAAAGCAAGGCCCTTCAGGAATAACATTCATCGTTGCGCCAACACTGCCTGTTGCCGCAGCATATACCCAGGGAATTTTGTTCTTCAGTGCAAATTCATTTATCAAAAAGCGCGCGTCCATGTTGTCGGTTCCGTCGAGTATTATATCCGCCTTTTTCAGAACATTGGCATTTGATGCGTCAAGGCTAATTGCGTGCGCAGAAATTTTCGCCTTTGAATCAATCTTAAGAAGCTTCGTTTTAAGAGCTTCTGCCTTTGCA
>JAGLMX010000074.1 GCA_023139785.1 Candidatus Aenigmatarchaeota archaeon
TTCCGCCGCTACTGCTTGTACATCCTAGAGATGCAACCAGTAACGCCATAACAAAAACCAACTGTTTTGCAAATTTCATAAAATCAAAGCTCCCATAAGTTAATGAGAAATGTTTCGCTGAACCTATATATATACTTTTACATTGGCGGCCTTGTGACTATTTTGACCTTTTCATTGATAGTATATGTGTAGTTCGCACTGCTGACAAAGCGATATGGCTCAAGAATGCTGACTTTCGGGGCTGTAAGAACGCAGGAGAAGCGCGATGTCTGTTTCGAATAGAGCTTAAGGTTGTCTTCTGTCTCTGCAACCGCGTCGTATTCTGTCTTTTCAATATACAAATCATCGTTATCAGTCACTTCAAAGGCCGTACATGTTCCTGACCGTGTTATCTCTGAGGGCAAGTCCACAAGAAGCCCTGAATCGCTGACAATCTCTCCAATACCGTTTCCTATGTTTCTCAAAGTGACATATATTGTCCAGTCATTTATTGGCTTCCCGCTTTTAGATCCCTTTATCGGTTGGGTTTGAGCTGTGTCAAAATTTATATACACAGGCCCGAAATTAGCGACATTTTCCCCACGAAGGTTCATATCCTGATTTGTATATGCCCTTTGGTTCTTTTCATCAGGATTTGCGAAGTAAATGTATGTATATGTCTCCGCCTGGGCCTCATAGCTTACCCTGAACTTGAAGTCGCACTCATGTTTCATCTTGGCAATGACTTCTTCATTAGGCGCCGTTATAGTCCACTCGAGGATTGATGCCCTGCCGGGCTTTAATATTGCTTGTCCCCCTGTTTTTTCAAAGCCGTCAGCAATTATATTGACATCTTGATTCGTATAAATAGAACACGTGTCATACAGCAGGTTGTTAAGAGAGTTCTCTGTGTTTCCCACAAACAGCCATCCTTTAGTTTTGTCATATCTTACAAATTTCGCTTCTTCCTGCCCGATATTAGAAATCTTCATCCTTATTGTAATGACCTCTCCTGGCAAAACAACGCTTGAAGGCGTGACTGTGATGTCCGAAAGCCTGAGAAGCTCACTGTTTTGTATTTTTGTCTCTCCGGGCTGTGTGCAGCCGGACATCACAACAAGCAAACAGACCAATACATATAAGTTTTCGCGCATAGTTCTTTTTGTGCCATCATGGTTAATAACTTTTTGGAATCGTTCTTTCGTTCTGCAACAGATGTTTATGTATACAATCCGGTGAATACCCTCCTTTTTGCACTTATTTTTGCAGGAGGGGTGTTTTTCATTTACGAGATGCTGATAAAGCGCTTCAAGCTGAAAATGAACCGAAATTTTATTTTTGCAGCATCAATGTGGGCGTTTTTTGCAATGGCAATAAGGTTGCTATATGACACAGGATACACAAAATCCGTGCTTTTTATCACACCGTATGTTACTATAATAGACTTCGCGCTCGCAGTAGGATTCCTTATTGTCGCATTATATATTGAGAAAAAGAAAAAGATTGAGTACTGGAAAACATGGGGTTTGTCCGGAGCACTGCTTGGTCTAATTCTCCTTTCCCTGTCACCGCTAAATAACTGGAGCGGCTTCAGCATGGTTGTTGCCCTTTGGGTTGTGTCTCTTGTAATACTCATATGGGCAAGAAAAATATTCCCGAAGTTCTTTACGTGGTGGAATATAGGGGTGCTTGAGGCACACATGATGGATGCTGCCGGCTCTTTTATAGGCATAACCTTTTTTGCATTTTCAGAAGAGCATGTGCTTGGAAGAACTCTTATGGCACTTGCAGAGTCAGTTGGCTTTACAGTATTTGGCTCGGGCTCATGGATAATGTTTCCCCTGAAACTCATAGTCTTGATTCCTGTATTGTATTACCTTGACCGCTACACAGAGAACATGCAGGAGACAAAGTATATTAAGACAATAATATTTGTTCTCGGCTTTGCGATTGGCCTAAGGAATGCGTTTAATATTTTGATTTTGAATTAGAGCATCTCCTATTAGATAAAGTCGCTTGCGCTCCAATATCTTCGAAAAGCTTTGCTTTTCGAGACCCCAAAACAGCTTTGCTGTTTTTAGGGTCTCCAAAACGGAAATTGTAGAGGTGTTTTGAAGATGTAGCGAGGCACCGCAATGTTTAATGCGCTTGGCGAGTTTTAGCATATCAAGATGGACTCTTGACCGCTTTCAGAACAGCTTCCTTAAAGTTTTCAAAGTCATTGAGATTGTTCTCAAGAAGGTCGTACACTCTTTCGTTTTCAAGCTGTGCGTATCTGTGGACAAGCACATTTCGGAAACCTTTCATGTCTTTTAATCTTTTTGAAAGGCTTTTTGAAAGTACTTTCTTTGCCTCAAGTTTTGTGAATGCATTTTCTTCGTCAGAAATGGTTCCAAGGCGGAGTCCTCTTACAAGAGATATTGATGCATCAACTACGCATTCGATTGATAATTGGAGCAGGCGCTCGCAAACCCTTCTTTTTTCACTTGATGCGAGATACTCTTCCATAGTTTCCGGCATCGCGGCATCTAATTCTTCAAGGAATCCGTCAAGCTCCCTTAAGGTGTCAAGTATTCGTTCTTTATCAATCATGCTTCAACCCCCAAAAACCTTAGGTATTTTGGCATAAAATCCCCGATTTCCCGGACTGAAATAATGTTAACCTCGTAAAATGCGTTTTCATTTTTGCATAAGATTATTTTGCCTTCTTTTAGGATGCGCTTTTGGATATACAAAGGCAGCTGCTGAAAAACATGAACATCCAGCTTGTCTGAAATTCCGGAATATTTTATCCGGATGTTTGATGCTTCAAGAGGCTTTGGCTTTTCAGGGTAAAGAACAAGGGCAACATCAATGTCCCTGTATTCCTCACCGCGCGCATAGCTTCCAAAGACCATTACTGCCAGTATCTTTTTGTCCTTTTTTGCCTTTCCGACCAGTGTATTGAGCGCTTTTTCCATAAGGCATATTGTTCCCGCGAATTTATATATTGCGCCACATCGGGTTATGCTGTCTACTCGCCTGCTGTTTGCTTGCATGTATAGTATAGCGTTTATATAGTGCGCCCGCCCAAATAACAATATGCTCGTGTGGATTATTTTTCTTGTTCTCTCAGCTGTAGTGCTGACTATTTTAGGGGTTGGGATGCTGGATGCGTATGGCAAAGCCCGAATAGAAAAGAAGAAAATGATAAAAGAAGGGGCTGTTGCAGGAAGGTATAAAGATGGCGTAATTTCTATTGCAGACGTCATCAGGCTTCCGAGCAAGCGATATCATGTATTGACTGATTTCGAAAAGACTGTTGTAAAAGACCATGAACGATTTCATGAAATTGCAGATGAATTAGGGTATTTAGACGAAGCAAAGAAAGAACACTACGCAGACTTAACAGCAATACGTGCTGCTTACGATAATCATGGAAAACAAGCTGCGCTGGGTGCTGTTGGCTTTGTTAAAAAAATGGGTCGTGCGAAAGATTCCGAGGCAATTGATGCCATAGAAAATCTGCTTGAGAATGGATATGAAGGTCTAACACCCAGAGAAAAAAAGATGATTGATAGTGGAGATAAGAAAATATCTAATTTTTATTCTGTTGCAAATAACTTTTATTCGCGATTCGGTGACAGGGAAAACGATGGCTCAGAGAGAAGTGATTATGATATGCGCCTTGGTGATGCTATCGGAGGCGTAGGTGGATTCGGCAAAGGCATATACAATTATCTAAAGGGCATGGTTGATTATGCTATGACCAGCAGCGATTCACTTAAAAAAATTGTTAAAGGAGCATATACTCCCGGCAAAGGATACGCCGAACTTCCAGGCACGGTCGGAGAGGTTGGAAGTGGCTTCTTAGATGAATTTGTATACAAGCCACTCAAACTCAAAAAATCTTAATCCCTCAAAAACAATATATACCATAGCCCCCTTAATATTCTCATGTTTGACTTCTACAACGTAGACATCTACGACACAGTACTTCGCGACATTCTTGGAGTGCATCCAACCGGAGATGTTGTCGCAGACACAGTTTATCTTTTTGTCCTGCCTGTGCTGACGCTCTTTTTGTTCAGTCATCATGTGGCTGGATTGATGAGATTAGACAAGTCAAAGCTCCAGTATGTTTTCATGGCAATAATTTTCTTTTTCGTAGTACAGCGCGGCTACTACCCGCTTGTTGCAGATTATTCTATGTTTGCATTTATTGTTCTTATGATTTGGGGTGCGTGGGACTTCATTACCGGAAGAAAAACTGGAAAGTCTTCCAGTGGTAATGAGATGAGGACCTATGATATGGGTGTTGGTGGAGGAGGAGGCCTTGTGAGGAATATAAAGACCATTGCTTATGACAAACTTGACCCTCGTTCGGACATTAGAAGGAAAGCAGCTAAGACAGAT
>JAGLMX010000075.1 GCA_023139785.1 Candidatus Aenigmatarchaeota archaeon
TTGGCATTGTTTTTTTCAAGCAGGTTTATGTCCTTGAAATGCCTGTCTGAATATATGTTGTAAAGGTGCCTTTCAATGCTGTTTACGTGTTTCATCAGCTTGTCTCGCGCATCGTGCAGGCTTTTGGATGAGCGAAGAATCATGAATGCCTGAAGGTCAGAGTTCCATAATGTTTCAAGAAGCTCTTTGTTGTTGGATTTGAGTAGGTTTTTCATGCCATCCCCTGCATTGGCATGTGAGCCAATTTTATTAGAGTAGAATTTATGGTTTTCCATTTATGTTTGGATTATAGCCTTTTTATAGGTGCAATTGGTGTTAGGCGTAATTCAGGAGCCTGAGTCTAACACAAACTTAATAAACATAAGTTATTTCAATAAAACTATGAATCACAAAAACCAAAAAAAAATTATAATTGGCGCATTAATAGTTTTGGCACTTATTATTTTAATAATAATATTTACAGGTTGTATTAAAAATTTTAACAAATTAGACATAACCTGTAATATTGATGAAGACTGTAAAGGCTCTTGTGATTGTGGATGTATTAATCAAAAGGAACATTGTTCGGGCGATGAATTAAAAGATTGTTTCTGGGATTATAATTGTGTTTGTAGGACGGGTTTATGTACAAAAAGTGATAAAATCACCACCCTCATTGACAATTTATCAGATTATAAATGTGAAGATAAAATTTTTGCTGGCAAAGGATATTCAATTTGTGGTTATGGCATAACTAATCCTGAAATTATCCCAAAAGATATTTCATATGAACATTCAGACAGATTTTCTGGGAGCATTAAAACGTATAGCGTAACGGGCAAAATCTGGGAGGAACAACTTGCACCCTGCCCAGATACTGATGATTCTACAGCCATCCCTCAACAATGTGGCACTAGAAGTAAATATATTGAAATAAAATCAATTGAAGTTGTGAAATAACCGACTTGGGCTCCTGAACTTCTTCGCTTCGACCACGCTGCGCTTGAGCCTCCACTACGTTACGGCTCAGGATGCCTAACACCGAATAAACGGAAAAATCATCGCTCGGATTTTTCCAAAAGTGCCTTCGCTACGCTTTGGCAACTTCGTTTATTCGAAAATTCTGTACCCAGATTATCGACCCCTCCTTTGGGGGGTTACTTTACAGTTGTAAGCGTTTATAAACTCTGTTGACTGATTATATTAGTGATTCAATGCCTTTAACACAATCTGATCTGATCGTACTTCGTGCGCTCTCAGACGGACGCGAGCGCGAGACAATGGAGCTTGCCGCATCTGTCGGGCTTGATCAGGCAGCGGTTGCCAGAGCAGCGCTCGCGCTTTTGGGTGAAACGTACACAAAACAAAGGACTGACACCAAGATTGTGGCAGAACTTACCAGAATCGGCAGGGATGCGCTTGAGCAGGGGCTTGCTGAGACAAGGCTTGTGAAAGAACTGGAACCTATGCAGAAAAATGTTTCTGAAATCATGTTATCCGATAAAGGCGTTGCCCTTGGCTGGGCTAAGAAAAAGGGGTATGTTTTGCTTGAGAATGGTATGCTTTCACTTACTGAAAAGGGCAGGCAAAGCACATTAAAAAAGGAGCCTGAGATTGTTCTTCTTAAGACAATATTAAACGGGGATGTGCCTTCGGAAAAGGAACTTTTTCTCCTTCGCTCAAGAAAACTTGCAGACTATTCTGTAAAGACACTTCATTATGTTTTCATTACAAAGAAAGGCCTTGAGTTCTCAAAGGGCGCTGAGTCAAAAAAAGAAGTGTCCGAACTTACACCGGAACTTTTGAAAGACAAAAAATGGGAAAAGGTTACTTTTAGAAAATATGATGTGTCGCTCCCGGTTGCACCAATACATCACGGAAGGCGCCACTTCGTTGCGCAGGCAATGGAGTATATGCGCAAGATTTATCTTGAGATGGGCTTTAAGGAAATGGAGGGTTCGCTCATAAACACGGCGTTCTGGAACTTTGATGCGCTTTTCACTGCGCAAGACCATCCTGTGCGCGATATGCAGGACACGTTTTATCTTGACCCTCTGAAAGGAAGGCTTCCTGCAAAAAAGACTGTTGATGCTGTAAAGAAGGCGCACGAATCAGGCACTCCTGATTCAAAGGGATGGCAGTACAAATGGAATGCAGAGGATGCAAAGAGGATTGCTCTACGAACCCACACAACAGTGCTTTCTGCCCAGACACTCGCGCGCATGAAAAAGAACGGGTGGCCTGCGAAATATTTTGCAATCGGAAAGTGCTTTCGCAACGAAACGCTTGACTGGTCGCACTTGTTTGAGTTCAACCAGTTTGAGGGAATTGTAATTGACAAGGATGCTAACTTTCGCCACCTGCTTGGGTATCTTAAGGAGTTTTTCAAAAAGCTTGGCTTTTCAAAGGCACGATTCAGGCCGGCATATTTTCCTTACACAGAGATGTCTATTGAGATTGATGTGTTTCATCCGGTACACAAGAAATGGCTGGAGCTTGGAGGTGCCGGGATATTTCGCCCTGAAGTTGTCGAGCCGCTTCTTGGAGAATTCGTTCCGGTGCTTGCATGGGGGCCCGGATTTGACCGGATTTTGATGGATTATTATAAAATCACTGACATCCGCGACCTTTACAAGAATGATGTGAAGCAATTGCGCGGGATGAAGCAGTGGATGTGGTAATATCAGATTTAGTAACGAGCGTTACTAAAAAAGGTAATTTAAATAGTTTGGGTGCCATATAAGGAATATGATTTTAAACAAAGAAGAATTGGCTGTTTTGGATGTTTTCAGGAAAAACCCGTACAAAAACCTTTCAATCCGGGATGTGCAGAAAATATCAAAAAAAGCATCAAAGCCATATGTATTCAATACACTCAGAAAGCTTGAAACCGGAGGTTTTGTTGATAAAACAATCCTGGGGACAAGTGGTTCCTACAAGGCAAGGCTCAGCGTCCAGACAGTTAAGTATTTTTCAATACTGGATTTTGAAGAGTATGAAACCAGCAAAATCCCGAAAAAGGCTGTTGAAAGAATAATTATAAATGTAAAACCCAAAAAAATACCGTTTTGCCTCATTGTTTTCGGCAGTTATGCACGAGGCAATGCAACTGCGAAGTCAGACCTTGACGTTGTATTGCTCGTAGGAAGCGATGCAGAAAAGAAAAAAATCTTTCCTGTGATGGAATCTGTTTGCTTGCGCGAACTGGTTGATATACATTATGATATCCTAACAACAGGCGAATTCATTGAAATGCTTCTTGTAGAAGAAGCAAATGTCGGGAAGGAAATTGCATACAATCACATAATCATTTATGGAAACGAGATATATTATCAGCTAATTGAGGAGGCACACAAACATGGATACTCTGGTTGAATTGTACGTTGACAGGGCGCAAAACGAAATTGAACTTGCGAAGTCAGTTTTTAAGATATCTCAAAATACATCCCTCAAATCACAACTGGGTGTTAATGAAGGTGTCACGTTTTATAGTGCAGTTATCAGCCATTCATATTATGCAATTTTTTACTCTGCAAAGGCCGTGCTTTTGCTCAAAGGCATTAAGACACGGGCTCCTGAAGAACATAGAAAAACGCTTGTGGCGTTCGAGAAAGAACTTGTAAATACGGGATACGTAGATGTCAAGCTGCTTGAGATTTACAAAAAACTAGTCATAGAGGCAGACACATTGCTTGAGATATTTTCTCTGGAAAAGTCAAAGAGAGGGAAATTCACATACCATAAAATAGCGCAGGCAAATGAAATGCCTGCAAAAGAGTCTATAGAAAACGCAAAAGTGTTTTTTAAAAATATAAATGCAATTGTGGAGCATCATGAAACCTCTATGCGACCCTGAAGTCGCTATCGCTCCAACATCTTCAAAGCGAATATCGAAATTGTACTTTGAAGACGCCCTAAAGGACTGAGTTTAAACGGTTGTAGACGAGCAGGAAACGAAAAGTTGATTTATATGCCAACAGTAACATTTGACAAAAAAACAGTCCTGAAATACCTTGGGAAAAAAGTTCCCGACACTGTGCTAAAGGACAGAATATCAATGCTTGGCACAGACCTTGAGCGCGTTGACGACACAGAGATTGTTGTTGAGATATTCCCGAATCGCCCTGATATGCTTTCAGAAGAGGGGTTCGCTCGCGCACTTTCATCATTTATGGGCATAAAGACAGGGCTTATAAAATATGATGTCAAAAAATCAGGCTCATTCACAAAAGTTGAAAAAACTCTCAAAATCTGGCCTTATGTGGTAACAGGAATAGTTCGCGGGCTGAAGTTTGATGATGAGAAAATCCGTGCGCTTATCCAGCTTCAGGAAAAGCTCGGCATAACAATGTGCCGAAAAAGAAGGAAAGGCGGAATAGGAATTTA
>JAGLMX010000076.1 GCA_023139785.1 Candidatus Aenigmatarchaeota archaeon
TTGCAGATTTTTTTAGCCTCAAAATAATACTGAGAGGCAATAGAGATGCGCGAGTAGTTTTTAGTTCCCGGGTGCGCATCAAGCCTCTCTGCAAACTCTTTTTGAAACATCAGAACCGCAGGCTTGCCAAGTTTTCCAACCAGCACAATAATTTTTGAAGAAATCGAGTATGGAATGTTTGAGACACACACATCAAATTCAGGAATCGCGACTTTAAGGGCGTCACCCTCAATAAGCAGAAAGTTCTTTTCAGGAAACCTTTGCTTCAGAACACTGGCAAGATTTGTGTCAAGCTCAACTGCAACAACTTTTTTGGCTTTTTCAAGCAGGTATTGTGTCAAGGTTCCAACGCCAGGGCCTATTTCAAGAACCACATCCTTTTTTGTAACTTTTGCAGCATCAATCTCTTTTTGAATATAGTTTTCGTTTGATAGAAAATGCTGGTCGAGCCTCTTGTTCGGGCGTATGCCGTATTTTGAAAGAAGCGCCCTTGTGTTTTCAATCATATTTCATCAATCCGGTAATCTCTTTTGCAGAAGCATCTGTTTTTATATGGTGGCCCGAAGTTATACTGTTTATCGCAAAAAATCCTTTTTTTGAAAGAACTTCAAGAACGTTATCTGTTTTAGGAACCGTTTTGCCGGAAAGTTTCGCGAGCTGGTGGATATCATAAAGAGGCGTGTTTTGTTCTGATTCAGGAATTAGCTTTTCAAGAAATTTTTTCTCTTGTTCTGTGCCTGCAATGCAGTACATTTTTTCAAGAAATGCTTTTTCATAAATATTCTCAACCCAGAGCGGGCCTGCATTCAAAGTATCGCCTTTGCATGAAGGACACTTTTTTGTGCCTGCGTCTTTTGCAAAATCTCTTGAGCCACATTTTTTGCATATCCATAAATACCCTACGCTGTCCACGGCTTTTAGTGCAGCACTTTTTGTCTTTTTTATTCTGGCAAAGATGCGAAAATAATGGCGCATTGAAAACGAGAGAACAGGGGTGATTCCCTTGTCGTATTTTGCGCACTCACGCGCAATATTTGCAATAAGTATGCGAAGTCCGATTTCGTGCCCGATGTCTGAGCGAAAAGTTACTGCACCATATCGTCTCCTGCACGTTTTCGGATACGTCCCTGAAAGCGGAGCTGTGTCAGTTGCCGTGATGCCGAGAAAGCCCTTGTTTGACACCGCGCGCGCAGCCGCGTCAAGAAACGATATTGGCGAGCCAAAAGGGTCTACATCCACAAAATCTATCAGGTACTTATGCCGCGAGAGAAGCTCACACGCATCAAGCCGAAACACTTCAGCGTTTTTAATCCCGTTCAATTTTACGTTTTCTTCAATCAGCTCAAACGCGTGCGGGTTAAGGTCATTCATTATTATTTTATCTATGCCCTCGCACTCAAGAGCATAGCGTATGCCGCGCACTCCTGTGGCTGAAAGCACATCCATGACATTCAGAGTTCTTCCGAAAAGCTTTTGGTATGTTTTGAGTGCAATTACAGAAATATCCCTGTTGAACTTCATGTGCGTGTTGTAGAAGACCTCATCCTTTTTCGTTATGTTGCCTGAAAACGCCTTTATTCTGGCAGCGCCTTCAGTAATGGTCTGATACATACAGGTGATTTGAAGAAAGATTTTTAAAAATACAGGGTTTACAACAAATATTACTTAAAAGTAACTAAAATTGAATGCCACAAGTGATTAACTGGAGATGAGTTTATTGGGTTATTGAATCTGCTTGGATATGGAACTAAACCTGTCAAAGAGCCGGAATTGTCTGGTGCTCAAAAGCAGTCAGTTACCGCTATGTTCGAGTACGATAACAATATTTTATCTCCAGAATTATACAAAAAAAGCATACATCTAATATCCGAGCCTTCTAAAGAAACAATTCTGACATCCTTCGGAATTGATTCTGGAGAGAATTTAGTGCATGTAGTCTATGAACACACAGGCGACAAAAGAGTCGTAGTACAATCACTATACTTGCTACAGGACGATAAAGAACCCATTGACATAAAGAAAATTGGAGCCACAGATGCTGCCGAATTTCCTGTACGTCACTGTTGGAAAAATCTTTAATTCCTTTTTGCATTATGCATCAAAACAGAAGAAGCCGCTTTGAACCCCTGATACGTTGCAGGCGCAATAAGCTTTTCTTTCAGGCTAATATCTCCTGCAACAAAAAGACCCGGAATCGAAGTTTCAAGAGTCTTTTCATTATAGGCTACGTTTTCATCTTTGTCAAGCTCAAGCCCGATTTCCTTGTAAAAGCCAGTGTTTTTGACAACCCCGACAAGAATAAAGACTGCATCAGCGCGTATTTCCTCGCGTTTATCTGTCGCATCCCTCAAAATAACGTTCTTGTTATGAATCGTTGCCATGTTTGTCGAAAACCGGACATCAACTTTGCTTTCTTCAAGATGCTTCACATTAAGCTCTTTCGCACGAAAGAACTCAGGGCGCCTGTAAGACAACACCGTTTCGGCCCCTGCATTTGATAGTGTAACAGCAGCCTCAATTGCAGTGTCACCGCCACCGACAACGACAACGTTCTTACCAGAATATTTTTTCGGTTTTTTTAGTATGTAGCAAACATGTTTTTTAGTTTCTCCCGGAATTCCAAGAGTTTGCGGCGTTCCCTGTACCCCTGTTGCAAGAACAACAGCCTTTGATGCAAAGCCATCATTTTCGGTCATAACTCTAAAGAGATCGTCTTTTTTCGTTATAGAAACAACCTTCTGGTTCTCGCGCAAGTCTATTTTAGCGCGCGCAATGTCGTCTTTATAGAAATTTATGAGCTCTCTTGGTGATCTTTTAAAAAAGCCCACAACCCCGAAGAGTTTTTTCCCTTCAACATAATTTTCTATTGTGTTTGCGAGCTTTTCCTGCTCAAGCACAAGCGGCTCCATATTAAGCTCCTTTGCCCTTAGCGCACACGCTATGCCCGCAGGACCCGCGCCAACGATTACGAGGCTGTGTATTTTTTTATCCATTATATCCCTTCTTTCCTAGTGATTCTCTGTAAAGCTTAAATATCTGGCTGTGCCTTCTGCGCGCGATGATTGTGAATAACTGTGGCAAAATAGAGTGCTATAAACGATAGAAGCATGCCCTTTGCAAGAATCTGGTAATTTGCGTGCAGAAGTGCCATTATCATCAAAAGAAGCGCAAGGTCAACTATTTTGAAAAGAACAAAATCCTCCCTGCTTTTTTTGAGAAGAAATCTTGCAAGCGGGTTTTTTTCAACATCAGGGCCTCTTTTTCCTGAAAAGCGCACTGTCTGGATTAAATCAATTATCCAAAGAAGTGAGAGCACCCCAAAAAGGTAATACAGCATAGCATTCCTTTATTTCGCGCGCATTATATAATTTCGTGTATTTTAAGCACAAAAAATGAGAGATATACGATAAATACAGCAGCAATTACCATCTCAATTAAATCCGTTCTCGTGACCTCTTTGTGCCCGAAAACGAACTCCAAAACCGATGTCTTTTTCTTGCTTTCCTTTTTAGCTGACATATTGATACCCAACGAATATGCGCGCAGGAACTTTTTAAAGATTTGAAGAATATCTTATGCTGTTGATATACATACAGCCCCGTGGTGTAGTGGCAAGCATAAGAGGTTCTGGACCTCTTGACTCAGGTTCGAATCCTGGCGGGGCTATTTTTGGCGATTAAGCCGCGCGAGGCACGCTCGCAAGTCCGCGCGAGCTGAATCGACCAAAAAGCTTGAAAAGCCTATCCAAGTGTCTTGTGGGATTTTCATGATTTGCCTCACCAAGAATAGTCTAAACCGGCAAGCTCGCTTCAGTTTTGGTGTGAACCACTGAAAAGCCCACCCAACAGAACTTGTGGATTTTCATGATTTTTGGCGAGTGATGCACGCTCGCAAGTCCGCGCGAGCTGAATCGACCAAAAAGCTTGAAAAGCCTATCCAAGTGTCTTGTGGGATTTTCATGATTTGCCTCACCAAGAATAGTCTAAACCGGCAAGCTCGCACCATTTTTGAGTTGAGCCGACAAAAGAGCTTGAAAAGCTTAACCAAAAGCATCGTAGATTTTCAGGATCTTTGGCGAGCGAAGTCGTATGCCCGCCTAAACCGAGTATTTTCTATTTAGAACTAAAAGATTTTCATCCAGACCACTACAATCTCCATGCACCTGCTTTAGTGCATCATGAGTAACCTTACTCAAAAACAAGGCATATTGTTCTGGACTGCCTCCAATATATGAACTGTAGTTTTCAAAACTATCATTTATATTATGTATCTCAGATTGTAGAATTTCAGAATCATCACTCGAACCAACATACCGATTGCGCGCAATATAATACGCAAATTCCACGAACTTATTTTG
>JAGLMX010000077.1 GCA_023139785.1 Candidatus Aenigmatarchaeota archaeon
CTTTCGCGCATATTCCCAAACGCTTTTGGAGCATACAAAAAAAGGCAGTATGAGAACGAATTCATCCAAAGGCTTACAGGCAAAATCTGCATTTAACGCTTTTTCTCGCTGTGCGGCAGGATCGCCTATTTCCTGTCGCGCGGTTCGCCTCCTTATGAAATGAGTTTTCCAAGAAGGGGTGTTTTAAGCTTGATTGCATTATACGGACACAGCTCCTGGCAGCAATAGCACCGAATGCATTTTTTGTAGTCAAAAACAATTATGCTTTTTTTTGATATCGCGCGCGCGGGGCAATGCTTTACACAGGTCATACAGCTTTTGCAGTTATCTGCCACAAGCACCGGTTTTGCGAGAAAAAGATCGCGAACAAAGCGCAAAAAGAAGTGGGCACGAAAAAACGAAGATGGTGCTTTCCTGAATTCAAATCCTTTAACGCACATTTTTTTAATTGGCTCTCCGATTATTTTTATTTTTTTAATATTTCCAACGCCTAATCCTTGTTCGTCTGCCAGGCGCGTTGTGGCTATCATAAATGGGCTCATTCCAATAATCTTTGAAGCCACGGCATCTACGGCCACAGAATCCCTGCCTGCAATTATCGCGCCTATGTGTTTTGGCTTTCCGTTTCGCGGTCCGGCACCCTCCATCCCGACAATGGCATCCATGACCACCAAATCAGGCTTTATGACGCCTGCTAAGTCAACAAGCATCTGAGCGAATAGTTCTGCTTCAGGTGCCCTTAAATGCAGTTTTGCTTTTTTAAGGCCAGGTATGCAACCGAAATTATTTTTTATTGCCCCTGTAAATATTGTCAAACCATGTGTCTTAAGCTTGGGCATTGAAATCAGGACGTCAGACTCAATGACTTCTTTTGAGACTGAGAATTGCCTGAATGCCTTGCCGTTTTTGTTTGTTACTTCCGATGATTTTGAGCTAAGATGCGCAATTGCTGCGCCCTCTTCTTTGCAGACTTTTGATATTCCTGTCTTTTGGCAGATTGCCAGATATTTTTTCCTGTTTTTTTGACCCTCAAATCCGCTACAATCGCCAACATGAGGGATGCCGCCTGCTTTTTTTATCTGCCGTATCATTGCGCGAACCACAGACGGGTGTGTGGTGACTGCATCTTCAGGATTTGCGGGCGCAAGAAGGTTCACTTTCAGAAGAACGCGATTTCCTTTTTTTACATACTTCTTTATTCCGCCAACATTGCTTAGCGCCTTGGATATTGCAGAATCTACATCTTTCTGATTGTAGTTTTCACATTTTACAAGAGCCACACATGAATCCATAAGCACCAACTATATATCTTTCTTTTGAGATATATAATGCATGACAGAATACGTTATGGTTATGACTGTTGCAAAGGACGATGCCGAAGCAAATGGAATTGTTGATGCCGTCCTGCACAAGAAGCTTGCTGCGTGCGCAAATGTAATCTCCGGGGTGCAAAGTAAGTACTGGTGGCGCGACAAAATAGAGACCAGAAATGAAAAAATAATATTTTTCAAGACAAAAACACATCTTGTGCAAAAAGTGAAGGAACTTATTCTGATAAAGCACACGTATGAAATTGCAGAAGTCGCTGTTGTACCGATAATTGACGGAAGCATGCATTACCTTAGCTGGATAGACCAGGAAGTTGAAAGGCAGTCGGACTAAGAAAAGTACTTTTTCTGTTTGAGTGTATGGTTTTCGTGCACAATCGTCCTGACAGTTGTGAGCCTTCTTTTAACGTCTTCCATGACAAATTCAGGTATATTTTGCGTTGGAATCAAGTTCATCACCGGTATTTCCTGCGATTTTTCGTATGTTGGTATCACATGAGACATAAAGTGTTCTGTCTCCTGCCCGGAAGAACGTCCTACAGGCGAAATAACAACATACCCTGTCGCTCCAAGCAAGGTCTTCGTGCGCGAGGCAACCTCTGCAACAAAATCAGCATAAGTCGAGCGCTCTATAGCGGTCATTGACTCAAAGCAGTCAATGTGCCTTCGGCTTAAAACCGTCACATGGCCTGCTGCTTTTGGCATAATATCAAGAACAGCGAGAAAGTCTTCAGTTTCATGTACGATTCTTGTCGGGATTGTTCCGTCAACAAGTTTGCAGACCATACAGCCCTCTTCATGAGGCACATCGTAATGGGGGTGTTTATGTTCCTGTGGTGGTGCTCTTTCGAAAGGGACTGTGCGATAGATATCCTGCTGAACAGGCTCTTTTTTGCGCAAGACTGCGCGCATATATTCGTCATCACAGTTTCTATTAGCAGTTACAGAAGCACTCGGCATCAAAAAAGTCACCAGAGAATATTGTTTGCCTGCCTTAATATAAGCATAGGGTGTGGGCCGGGGCTCGAACCCGGGTATGGAGATCCACAGTCTCCAGGACTAACCAGCTATCTTACCCCCACCATTTTTAATGAGCGAGCCCGAAATTTGTGTGCTCGTTTCAATTTCGATGCGAACCATTAAAAAGCTTGAAAAGCCCAACCAACTGCATTTGTGGAGTCTTGAAAACATTTCGTCAAAAGATGTTTTCGAGATGAACGTTAACAACTAGTTCATTTCATGATTTTTGACTCTGATGGCGCGCGAAGGTCGCTCGTAGTGAGCACACTCTGAAGAGCCAAAAAGTGCATAACTAGACATAGTTAAGATGCAACTTATTAAAAAGCTACCTAATCATGCAGTGGCGGGTTTTCTGCCATAGTATGCGGACGGATCAAATCATTCATGCCTGCGCGCTTAATCATGACGTCATCTACAAGAAATAATGTGCTTTCCAGAGGCTCAAATGCAATCCCTCCTGAAAGAACGGGCTCTGTATAATCAGTGTATTTTATCACAATGACGCCGTCAAGATAAACATTGAGCAGGTTCTTGTAGCCGCGTATCTCTACACTGTGCCACTCTGGCCCGATATATGTCTTTGTTTCAGAAAGCTGATAGAATTGCCCTTTGTATTCTTTCTGCAAATATATTTTGTTGTTTCCGATACCGACAAAATAGCGCATTACTCCTTCAGGGCTGTCCTTTTTTCTGTAGTTGAAATGCACAACGCCCTGCATTATACTGAAACTGGACTTGAACGTATAATCATCCCAGTCTCCATCCATAAGCGTCGCCCATGAGTGTCCTGTGCCCCTCAACATCTGGTTTGTCTCTCCTGAGACAACGTTCCAGGGCTCGATAGGTTCGCCGTTTTCATCAGAAAAACCCCATTTGCCGGCACCCATTTCAAAGTCCTCAAAAATATAATAGGACGGCACATTTTTGCAGTGCTGCGCGCCATAATCAAAGAAGTCTTCGGTATTTGGATTATCGTCATCGCATGTTGGGCAGTCCTGTGCGCAGTCAGAATTGCGCTCTCCAGGTGCACAAATATTATCGCCGCAACAAGTTGGAAGAGACGCGTATATACATGAGCCGCCATTACAATGTGCAGAAAAACAATTTTTGTATGGACAGTCTTCATTATATTTGCACTCATTTTTTGTGCAACCGCTTGAGAGAACAACGCTGGCAACTAAAAATAGTGTAAGAATAAGTCCAGAGAGTCTCATGCTTTATTTGTGGCTCTAACCTGCATATAAAGTTTTCGCATCAATCGGTTTCTTCTTCACCGGATATCTGCTTTTTCCGATCACTTGGCAGGCAATTAAAGCAGGTGTCATATTTTACGCCCTTGTATTTCTTTTTGCATATGGGACATAGTTCCATACCATTCATGCTGGCAAAATTGCACCTTCTGCATAGAATTATTATGTCTTCAGGCAGACACTTTTTGTATCGCTCTATTCTTGGCTTTGAATATGCTTCGTACTCTTTTGCAATCTTTTCCTGTAATTCTTCATCTTCAGCGAAATTGTCCCAATTGATTTTTGACTGTTCCTTCAATAGTTCGCGCAAGGTCTTCTTGATTTTAGATGCCTCAGTGCGCTTGAGATTAAGAAATTTCCCGACATCCTGCCACTTAAGTTCCCAGACGTCTTTAGATGAATAATGTTTAAACACCTTTAGAATCGGCTCAGAAAGAAAACTTTCCTCTTCTGAAAGAAATATTGAAACTTCTTCTTCACCGGGTTTCCTGATGTTATATTCTGCCTTGAATTTCTCGAAGCGAAACTCGTTTATGGGCAAAATCTTTGTTTCTTCGGTTTCCTTGCGCCTGACTGCAAGAAATTCTTTTGAGCCGCACCATGTGCACGCGCTGTCTTCTTTGATTATTTCCTTGCGTTTCTTTTTCCATTCTGAGTCTTTGAAGTATTTGGGCATAGGTATTTTGTGCTTAGAAACTTTATGTATTAAGGGC
>JAGLMX010000078.1 GCA_023139785.1 Candidatus Aenigmatarchaeota archaeon
TGCGCAATTGACGGAAGATGCAATACTCAGGGAAAGGACATATTGCCGTTAATAAATATTCCTAATTACAAAGCAGTTTACGGAGCGCCTCCGGAAAAACTTCTTGAGTTGATAACACAGAACAACATATATGGCGGAGGGGCAACAATAGCCAATCCCTGGGCACGAATAGCATTTGTAAATAAAGATTTTGAAGCAGATCCTGAATTGATAAATACACTCTCTGTACGTGATATGATTGAAGAAAGCAGATATCCCTTTAACTTTGCTTTAGAGCCCCTTAATGATCGTGAACTTCTGAACATACCTTCTGAAAACGTAGTGAGTTACTTAGAGAAACAGAAAAAGGCGTATGACATGAGTGCAGAGGCATACAGGGTGAAGCCATCCAGGCCAAGGTGGAATGTTGAATTAGGTGTGCCTCGGGCAGAGATACCTTTTGAGAAGATTCTGGTGCCTGACACAAACGATGAAAGAGGGTTTACAGAACTTGAAGGAATTTCCGGGCTGGAAAGAACATACAATCCTGTTGGAAATGAAAAGGACTGGATTGTAGATTATGTTGTTGCAGGTGTGTGGAATCACCCCCTAAAAAGTAATCTGAAAGTGTCAGGGTCTTATGGTGCGCACGGACTGGGGACGCTGGGTGCAGAAACATTGCCGCGGTTTACAGAAGCAATTCATGAAGACAATTTGGTTATCAGTGGAAATCCAGAACTACTCGCTACCCTGCATCAAATGCTAAAGGAAGAAGATATAGACCAATACCAAATGCTGATATGCACAACAAAAAACAAGGTCAATTTGTCAACACCTCCGGCAATGTTGCCTGAATTGACGGGCAAGGAAGTCGCGACAACACAAGGCATGAATTATGGTATGACTGGCATCAATAACACCTTAATTATGTTGGGTGTGATGGAGTAACGCGTTATGCTCCGATAATTTGGAACTCTTATGGCATGCACATCAAAAAAACATGCATATTTATTTTTTCTTCTGGAAATAAACCTATGCAAGCAGTTATTCTCGCGGCTGGTGAATCATCAAGATTCTGGCCGCTATCTGACAAAAGACACAAAGCGCTCTCAAAAGTAGCAGGTACGCCTTTGCTTGAATGGACACTCAGTTCAGTCAAAAAAGCAGGAATAAAAGACATTATAATTGTCGAGGGGCCGGACAAGGCAGCAGAAAAAGGCATGGACTTGAAAAACAATAGCGGCATGCGCATACAATTCGTTGTGCAGGAAAAGCCCCTTGGCATGGGAAATGCAATAATGCAGGCAGAAAAATACATCAAAGGCGACTTCTTTGTCCTGAACCCGAACCACTATGATACTGACTTTTACATAGCGCCTATGATTGAGAAACAGCGCGCGACAAAAGCGCAAGTAGTCCTTGTCGGCAAAAAGACAGAAACTCCTGAAAAATACGGCATGCTTTCGCTTGAAGGCGATAAAGCAGTCAATCTTGTTGAAAAGCCAAAAAAAGGAAGCGAACCCTCTGATGTCCGAATTGTCGGAATATATCTATTATCAAAAAACTTCTTTGAATATTACGCGCGCGCGAAAGAGCACATGTACGCGTATGAAGACGCGCTTCGCTTTTGCATGAAAGATGCAGATGTGCGCGTTGTAATGACTGCAAAGAAGACCAGCACCATGAAATACCCTTGGGATTTATTTAATATGGCAAAAGATGTGATAGAAAAAAACATTCGCTCAAAATGCATTGCCGCCTCAGCAAAAATTGCAAAGAGCGCGCTAATTGAGGGCGCGGTAAATATAGGGGAAAATGTTCGCGTTCTTGAGAATGCGGTCATAAAAGGGCCGTGTTATATCGGCAACAACACATTGATTGGCAACAACGCAATTGTCAGGGATTTTTGCAGCATAGGAACGGATTGCATTATAGGCGCGAATGCTGAAGTTGCAAGAAGCATAATTGGCGATGGAACTCACACCCATTCCGGATTCATCGGTGACTCAATAATAGGGGACAACTGTAGGATTGGCGCAGGATTCATGACAGCAAATGTGCGCATTGACCGGAAAAATGTAAAATCTGTTGTAAAAGGAGAAAAGGTTGATACTGGCTTAAAATCCCTTGGCGTCATAATAGGGCACAACACAAACATAGGCATTGGTGTACAGGCAATGCCCGGAATTCTGGTTGGCTCCGGCTGTATTGTCGGACCGGGCTCTCTTATCTTAGAAAACATAGAGGGCAATACAAAGTATTATTCAAAGTTCAAATCAGTTGTGAAAAAGCGTGAATGATATGGCAATAAAAGCAGTACTTTTTGATGCGGATGGCACATTATACAAAGTGCGCACAGAAAAAGCATACGAAAAGCTTTTCGATTGTATTGCCAAAGAAACAAATTCCGACACAAAAACCGTCGAAAATATATGGCGCGGTCACATAAACAATATCCTGAATTCAGAGGATGCGCGCTCAGCAAAAAAGCGCAAAAGAGAATATTCAATTGAAATAGTTCTCGGCCAGCTTGGAATTTTGGACAAAAAAGAGGTAATGGAAATAACAAAAAAAGCTCTTGATATTTTTTGGCAACAGATTATTGATGACTTGAAATATGAGGCAGAATACGCATCTGTTATTTCGCGTATCATGAAAAAATTTCGGGTAGCTGTTGCAAGCGACGAATACAGGAAAAATCTTGAATGCAAACTAAATCATGTATTTGGCACATGGAACAAATATTTTGAATTTCTTATTTCTGCAGACGACACCGGAGAGCTCAAGCCGTCTGAAAAGTATTCTAAAATGTCTCTTGAGCGCTTTGCCATGAAGCCGGAAGAGGCTGTGTTCATAGGCGATTCCTGGGAGCGGGATCTTGCGCCAGCAAAAGTTCTTGGCCTAAAAACAATTCTTATTGCAGATGAAAAAGAGGGGGCTCCTGACTTTTTTGCAAAGAATCTTTTTGAGGCAGAGAAGATACTTGATTCTATGGTGGCTTGATGGAAAAAGAGCCCGTGGTATTTACGCGCTACGACATACGCGGAGAATACCCAAGTGAACTTGACGAGCCCTTTGCACTCCGCCTTGGCATGGCAGCAGGGACATACGCCAAAAAGAAAATCGTGGTTGGCTATGACACGCGCACGTCATCAAAGCCGCTTGTAGAAGCAATTTCTTCCGGGATTCAAAGCACAGGTGTTGATGTCTTAAATATCGGCATTAGCCCAAGTGACAAGGTGGCGCTCGCAGGAGGCTATTATGGTGCTGATTTCTCAATAATGGTTACTGCATCACACCATTCATGGTCAAGGAACGGGTTCAAGTTTTTTTACACAAAAGGAAACGGTTTTTCAAACGAGGATATGGCAGAAATAAAAAAAATATTTATAGAAAAGAACTTCAGGAAATCATCACCGGAAAACCGCAGTGCTATAATCGACAAAGAGCGCGAGTTTCACGAAGCATACATGCAAAAAGCGATTAAAGTTTTCAGAAAATATTTTCAGAAAATAGATGCAAAGATTGTTGTTGACTGCTGCAATGGCGCAGCATACAATACAACCCCCATTCTTCTTGAAAAACTTGGCGCAGAAGTAATTTCTATAAATTGCAGCAAAACTCCGGTTTCGAATGTAAGCCCTGAGCCTGACGCGGAAAATCGAAAAGGGCTTGTTATGGAGTTAGTAAAAAATAATGCAGACCTTATTGTCGGGCACGACCCTGATGCAGACCGGCTGTATGCATTTGACAGGAACGGGGATTGGGTTTCGGGAGACGAAATTTTTTGTATTCTTGCAAAAATTATTAAGGCAAAAAAGATAGTGGCATCCCTTGATACATCAAAGATGCTTGAAGATGCAACAGGCGCATCTATAGAATACACGCGCATAGGAGATATTTTTGTTTCTAAAAAGGCAATTGAAAGTGGTGCAGACTTTTGCGGAGAGCCAAACGGCCACTACGCATTGCCTGATTTTTCGTGGTACAACAGCGCAACGTTTTGCGCGCTTCTTCTTGCAGCAAAAGCAAAAGAAATTGTTGAAATAAGGCAGAGCATTCCAAAATATTTTGTGAAAAAAGAAAAAATTGTTCTTGAATGCACTGGCGCAAAAGAAGCAAAAATGAAAGAGATTGTGCAGAACATAAAGAATGATCGAAAGTACACCATGATTTCTGATATTGATGGGATTAAGTTTTTTGACAAATCCGCAACATGCCTTATAAGATCAAGCGGAACCCAGCCAATAATACGTATTGTTGC
>JAGLMX010000079.1 GCA_023139785.1 Candidatus Aenigmatarchaeota archaeon
TCCATGCCTTCAACCTTGCTCCTTACAAGCTCGAGGTGCGAAATCATACGATCTATCTGTTTTTGCAGAAAGTCCTGCCCCTTCCCGACAGCAGCTCTTTTCATTTCAGTGGCATTTGTGCTGTTTGCGGCAACTGCATAAGCTTTCTTTGCATCGTTCCATTTTGTCTTTGTAGTATCATATTCTGCCCGAACCTGAACGGCTTTTTGTTTTGCGAGTGTGTATTTCTCACGAGCCTGCACAGCAGTAATTTTTGCATGCTGGTATTGTGCCCGCAACACAGCCACTCTATCGGCAACTCTGCCGGAAGCTGCACTCACTGTATTTACGGCACCATCAACGGATGTTAAAACAGGCGAGGCTGCTGCACCTGCGCCTCCTGCTGAAGTCAATGTAGGTATAGGCACATCAGCGGATGCAAAAAGAGTTGATGCAAGCACTACAAACAAAAAAGATGCCGTAAAAAGATATTTTGAATTCATTATTATCACATTACTCAATGATGAGTTCCAATTCATCTATATTTATGTCATCTTCAAGATCCATCGCAATCCGGGAAGATTCGTCCATATCAGAGACAATGGCGTCCAAATCGGCGTCAACCGAAGAAATTACACTGTCATCTAATGGCTCTGAAGATGGCGCGTCCTGTTCGTCAGACACACAGCCTAAAGCAAGCACTGCAAAAACAAGAGCAAATGCCAGAAGGTATTTTGAACTCAAACTCATAAATAGGGTATGGGCTGAGCTACTATATAAAGATTACCCCCTCATTAGAGGTTTGTTTGCGATGCCTCATAAAGCTTAAAAAGCTTGAGCAGCAAACATTGGTACAGACACAACAGAAAATCCAAATTTTCTGAAATGATATTGTGATATTATGACAACCACATATGACGTAGATTCAGGAAAACTTGTTTTGGCAATTGCAGAAGAGCTTAGAAAAACAGAAAACATCGAACCCCCAACATGGGCTGCTTTTGTTAAAACCGGAACGCACGCAGAACGGATGCCGGATGATCCGGACTGGTGGTATATGCGATGTGCATCAATATTGCGCAAGGCATATCTTCAGCCAGTTGGTGTATCAAGGCTTCGAGCAGTCTATGGCGGAGCCAAGAACAGGGGCTATAAGCCCGAGCGGTTCACAAGAGCGTCCGGAAACATAATTCGAAAGGGCTTTCAGCAATTGGAAGAAGCCGGTCTTGTCAAGAAAGGAAAAAAAGGGCGGGAAATAACTCCTGCCGGACGGAAGCTTCTTGACAACACAGCACATAAGATTGCAGCTGAAACAACAACAAACTGAATCTCATGGATGAATTAGAGGCTCTGCGCAGAAAAAAAATGCAGGAATATTCTGCAATGCAAAACACACATGCCCAAATGGAGCAGGCGCAAAGGGCTGAGGCGATGGCTTTTGAGATAAAGAAAGCTGTTTCCGGGATTTTGAGCAAAGATGCTCTCAGCCGGCTCTCGAACATACGCGCAATGAGACCTGAGATGGCACAACAAGTGGAAATATATCTCATGGAAATGTATCAGGCGCGGCAAATAAAACCTCCATTGTCTGATGCGGCATTCAAAGGAATGCTTGATAAACTCATACTTAAAAAAGAAACAAAAATTGTAAGAAAACCGAAGTGATTATATGTCTGTTCATAAAACTCATGGAAAAAAGCAGAAGCTTGCAAAGGCAGCTAAGAAATGCTCGCCTGCGCCGCGCTGGGTAGACCTCAAGGTCTTTGGACTTGGGCGCGCAAAGTTTCGCGCAGTGAAACGATTCGCTGACAGGCACTGGAGAAGTCGTGGGACTATTGACGCATAGGTGTGTAATATGGCTGATGAAAAAATTTATACTGTAAACCTGACTCAGGCATGGAACTCTGCATATAAAAAGCGCGCAAAGAAGTCAATCTATGTCATAAAAGAATACTTAAAGCGCCATAAGAATGCAAAAATTGCAAAGGTTGCCCCTTATCTAAATGAGGAAATCTGGGCACGAGGCGCAAAAAACCCACCGAGATCTGTAAAAATACAGATTGTTAAGGAAAAAGATGATATTTTCTGGGCAGAGCTTGCAGGAGTGAAGTTTGAGCTTCCACAGAAACCAGAGACAAAGAAAGAAGAGAAGCCAAAGGAAGAACCTGTAAAAGAGGAATCAAAGCCTAAAGATGAGAAAAAGAAAGATGCTTCTGTAAAACCAGAAAAGAAGGCAGAAGAACCAGCAAAACCTGAAGGAAATGTTGAAAAGAAACCAATAGAGCCTGAAGCTAAAAAAGAGGAAAAGGCTCTGGTGAAGGAAGCAGATAAAGAACCCGTAAAGGCTGAAAAGGAATATGTGGCGCCTCCGGTTAAAAAGGCTGAAGATATTGCTAAACCAGTGGAAGCAAAGCCAGAAACCAAAACACCTGTGAAAGAGAGTTCTGAGAAGAAAGAGTAATTCTTTGTATGTTTTTGATTAGGGTACGTTGTGCGCTACAATACACATGATTATTTTATTTTTGAAATACTACATAACGTACATGCTCTTTACATTTGTTGGAAAAATAAACAAAAGTTTCCTGGAGTGTAACTTCATTTATTTTTCTTGATTTCTAATTTCTTTTTTTCCAGAATACCTAAAAAATTATCTTTTGACACCACGGATTCCCCTGTTTCTTCTTCAAGCTCTTTTCTTGCATTGAAAGCAATTTGGCCTCCTCTTCTTGCAGCTTGTTTGTTTTTATCAAATCCTTTTGCATCTCTCGTTCTTGTTATATCTGTTGTGGCCTTTTCGCCAAGCATGTTAAATATCAGCTCCCAATCACCCATATGATCTCTTAAATTCTGATTTTTCTTCTTTAGTCCCTTGAACTTCTTGTATTCCGGTACAGTCATTCCAAAAGTAGCGTTAGTGATTTCATTTGTAAGTATCGCAAAATCAATCTCCTGGGTGATGCCTCTGTTTTTCCATTCATCTGTCAATTCCTGCCTTATGGCTATGCCTCTGAGCCTTTTATTTATCCATTCTTTAGGATATCCTTTTAGTTTGTAATATTCCTTAACGCGGTTCTGTGCCAATTCAGGGTTCTCTATCTCTTCGATGCGCTCTTGAGCTAATTGCGCCAGCCATTGCTTAAACGGTTCTGCTTTTTTGGAAGGGATGGACTGGATGAGCCTAAAGGCATTTTTGGTGTTTACACAATCTGTGTATCTTAATCTGCCATCTTTTGCAGACAACTTCAAACCGTGACAAATTGTCACGAGTTGCGGTTCTCTTTGCTTAAGTTTTCTCCAATATGCTAATTCGTCTGTGCTGTCTGTAAGTATGGCAATAATATCTGAAACAGAGTAATTCCACTCATCGTTATGCCATTGTCTTTTTATTCTCTTATCCTGAAAAACAACCAATGCTGTTTCTTTAGATATTTCATCCATAGTATTCCCTCTCGCTGAACTTTTCAACAAGCTTTATCTCTTCAGGCGCGCCCTTGAGTTACATCCTCAAATACGAAACTGTTTACTAAACAGGTCGCGGTAATCCTTAGGCAACGAATTAAAAAATAAAGTTATTGTTTTTTCCAAATCAGAAGATATTTTTTCAAAATTCCACGGTTTTTTGTCTGGATCAGCATATTTAGCATCATCAACCCTAGAATATGTGATGTGTGCTAGTTGTTTATTTGCTTTCTCTATCGCTTCGCTTAAATATGTTGTCTTATGTGGTGGTTCCCACGCCGCCACATAATGGCGTGCAACGACATCATCAGATCGGGGGTCATTATAGAAAAAATCGATTAATGTCCTCGTATGCATAACAAAGGATTCTACAATCGCATTATACTTTTGCGACGGAGGAACATTCTCAGCCACCCAATTCGCACTCCACCGAAACATCTTTATTTCGTAACATATCACACGTACCGCTTTTTCTTTCATAACATCCGTAGGTTCCATAACATACACCACCACATAAATCAAGTTGATATTAAAGCGGCATTATGCCTTTTAAATATTACTTGAGTATCTTGCCGATACGCTCGATAAACCAGTAAATAATTGGTTAAAGAATGGAAACACGAAATGAGGTTACTTGCTAGCCCTGCAAGTGTAATTACGCGCACTTAGCTTCAAACGCCTCTGCAATTCTCTTTAACCCAAGAACATATGCTGCAAGGCGCATACTGACATTCTTTTC
>JAGLMX010000008.1 GCA_023139785.1 Candidatus Aenigmatarchaeota archaeon
TTTTCAGCGCGCCCTGTTATTTTTATAAAGTCTGCCTGTATTTTTGAGATCGGAAGTGCTGCGCCGCCTAGTGTGCTCATGTAAAATGTCTTTGTAAGAGGCGAGCGCCCTGCGAATACGAGCCTGTGGGTTCCGGGGATAATGCTTCCTGCTAAAGGACCGGAACCGAATATAAATGGTGTGTTTTCATCCAGTGGGTCAAGAAGGTGCGTTTTTTTTGTTTCGTGTTCGTATAGCGCGTAGTCTATAGGGCCAATTATGCCTGGATGATTGACTTTTTCAAGAGTGAATGCTTTTTTGCCGGCATTGATTGATATGACGCGCTTGTTCATGACAATAATATGTATGGATGTGGTTTTTATAGGTGCGCATGTGGCGGGGTTATATGGAATATATTTCTGTATACTTCGTTATGATCAATTGAATTTAATCCCTCTTCAAAAATTTATCTCCATTAAAATGTATCATATGATTTGGTATTTCTGAAAGCCAAACCTCAGTTTCCCAGGCAATATCATCAACATGCCGTTTAAATTCTCGAAAGTCCGGAAACGCGCTTACAAAGACTTTCTTATACTCAAACATGGAGAAATACTCATTTAGCTCAATCATTCGTTTGTTAGATACGGGCCCGTGAGAAGAAACGGCTTCAATTAAATACAATCTGTTTTTATCCTTGTCAAGAAGAACAATATCCGGTAAAATACCATGTTTCTTTATTTCCATGTTTATTTCACCCAACAATTTTTTATTCAGATATAACATTTTGTGGGCTGTATCACCAACATACAAAACATCCGCATTCTGACAAAAGTGTTTTCTAAAATTGTTTAAGATATCAATTTGAAGTTCATTGTGCTTTCCGGGAGAAAATGCGATTTCTGTATCATCTAAAGTTATTGAAAGCTTATTTTTGCCTCTTTTGACTTTATAACGGACAACAGTTCTTTTTATTTTCTTAAGAAAGTTTGGCAATTCTGTGTTCCATTCAGCAGTGCCATATGTTTTAACAATTCGGAGAACCTCATTAGTGACTGACCAAGTTGTGTTTGGGCTGTTTGTTGGTCTGGTGGGTTCATCAGCGTTTCTTTCGACAATTCCAACTTCTTTTTCAAACTGATGTAATGTTTGTTTCCTAAAAGTTTCTCTGCTGTTTTCAGCATATTCCCTGTTATACTCTGCTTTAATGAATTGCATAATATCGTGGATTCTTATCAGAGTCTTTTTTGCATTTTTCCAGGAATCTTTTTCGTTTAATGAAACCAAAGCCAACAATGCTAAAGCAGATCGTTCATTTTGTTGCTTTTTTGGAATATTAAACTGTTTTAGTATGTCTAATGCTTCTTTTATTTTGTTCATCTTAATTCCTCATGCATGAAGTATCTCAACTATTTGTTTATTGTGAAGTTGAACATTCATTTCTTTGGCTTTTATATTTAGCATATTTGTGGTTTTACTTTCATTTTCACCAAAGGCTTCTAAGTATTCTAAAGAGGGAAAAGGTAAAGCGTACACTTCGTTTGCGTTTACCTGTGTATGACCATTTAATATTCTGAAGTATAAATCAACAATCGGTAAATCAAGATATTTTGCAATCCCTTTAATTTGATTTTTACTCAACGGGTGGTTTGGCCTATATATGTAATTTACCATGTTATCTAAAGCGAAATAACCATATTTTTCAAAATCTTCTTTGAATATGCAAGCAGTTACAAATCTCCTTTTTTGTTCTTTTGTTGTAAACCTTTTAAGAACCAGATAATTTCCAGTTTCAGAGAATAACCACTTTGTTACAGCACTATTCTTAATTGCTATTGCTTTATTTTTTTTATTAATCGGCCATTGGATTCTGCCATTTTTTATATTATGCATCCAAAGCAAGGGTATAGAGTTGTTAGCAATGCTTTTTTGCAGGTGTTCCTTGTTTCTAAATGCGACGACTTTACCCGTAGATATTTTTACACCCAACTTGTAAAAGTTATATGGCAGTTTGTCCAATTCTCTAATAACTCTCAACTCTTCTTGATTAGAGGGTATTCTAAAGAATATGTAACCATTGCTTTTGTAAACAACGTCTTTTTTAGAAACACTAATAATTTGTCTTTCTGAAAAAGTTCCATTAAAAGTCTTAGAGATATATACACTATCTGTTTCTTTCTTAGTAAATTTTGTAATTATGTTTTCTTGAAGAACGTTCTCAGTTGAAAATAACTCTTTTCTTGAATCAAATAAATGTATATTTTCAAAATTTACTTTTTTTATCAGCCACTTTCTAAATTTATTGTAGTACAGGCCTGAGCAAAAACTTCGGGGAGTAATAAAAATCATTTCCCCCTCTGCATTTAATAATTTTGCAGAAATAGCCATAAATAAAAAATAAATATTTGGCTGCCCGGAAACTATGTCTTTAAATTTGGCTATCTGTAAATCATTCTTATTTAGTTTAAAATATGGTGGATTTGATATTATTACATCAAAAGAGGGTTTATCGGGCTTGCTATATGCATCAAGATTCTCTGTTAGTATGTTCGCATTTGATTTAACAAAATCTTTTTCAACAATTGCATAATCAAAAGAAACTTTTTTATGCAGACTTTTCTTGGTTTCCTCTAAAAGTAATTTTAGAAGGGGTAAAACGCGATTATCTGTTTCGTAGCAAACGAGATTAATTTTTTTAACTTTTCCTTTATTTGTTATTTTTTCAATAAGTGCAACAGACAAAATCCCAATTCCTGTACCCGGGTCAAGAATGGAGATGCTCTCTTTTGATATATTACTTAATTCTGCCATAAATTTAGCAACACTTGATGGCGTAAAGAATTGCCCTTTATCTTTTTTTGTTGATTTAGTGTTCTGATAATCGTGAAAACTAGCTAATCTATTTGCAAATTCAGTTAGGCTTTCATTTTTAAGCCGGAATATGTTTTTCATTCTTAACTCCATTAGACTTTTTTAACTTCTCAAAGATTGCACTATTAACGAATGTTGAAATATTTGGATAAGTGTATTTATGGTCTTCTTCAGAGATATAATCTAAGACGTCTTTTTTTAATTTATCATTGATTCTAACAACACCCATTTTTTCACCTGTTACATAATGTTACTAAGTGTAACTTATATATAAAGATTACCTGTACCGACCAGACCGCATTAGTTTGTTGGTTTAGCAGTAAGTGAAGTAACTTCGGCATAAAGCACGGAGTCACGGCAGCTGAAGGGGTATGATTTTTATTTTGTTGAATATTGGTTGGGGAATGTATGTTTTTAAACTACCGCCTGTACCATGCCGATATACATTGTACTTTATTTGGTAATCCCAAAGAACAGTCTCGCATTCTCCCCGCATTGTTTCATCACTTCATCGGTTGTCATGTCTTTGACTTTTGCGATTTTTTCTGCAGCGACTTTTATGTTAAGAGGTGTACCGCGCTCCCCGTTTCCGAACCACGGGGAGTCTGTTTCAAGAAGTATGCGCTCAACCGGGAAGTCACGCGCGATTTTTTTGTGGTTCTTGCTGCGCGCAATGAGTGGACCAATCGAAATATACCACCCGTTTTTATCGACGCGCTCAAGATATTCCCTTGAGCCGTAAAGGTGCATCAAAACTTTTTTTGGCTTTTCTTCTTCAAGAATTTTTATGCAGTCTTCAGTAGAGTCGCGCGAGTGTATGACAACAGGCTTGTCAATCTCTTTTGCGAATGCGAGCATTTCGCGGAACAAAATCTTTTGTTTGTCGCGCCAGCTATCTTCTTTTACCCAGTGATAATCAAGCCCTATTTCACCGATTGCGAGAGTGATGTCTTTGTGTTCTCTTACTTTGTTAAGATATTCTTTTTTTTCTTTTTCAGAAAGCTCTTTGATGTATTCCGGGTGCAGGCCGAATGTTGCGAATACAAAACCTTTGTGTTTTTTTACAATCTCAACAGTTAGGCCAAAATCCCTTGGGTGCGCGCATGATGTCACGACTGCGTCAAGCTTTCCTTTCCATGAGTCAATCACTTCGTTGCGGTCAGGGTTAAAGTCTTTTTGCTCAAGGTGGCAGTGGGCGTCTATCATGTGAATATTTTTGCAGGGATGTTTTTATTTACACTGTTAGGGCGTTCTGATTAGTCATTAACAGTAACAAAAATTGCCATTTATTGAAATTTGAAAAAAATGTATTGTTCTCCTTCGTTATCGTAGCGTTTTTTGCTGTTCTATGAAGAAGTGTATGTTAAATACGGTTATAATTTTGTTTAAACGTTCAAGGAAAATTATATATACTAATTAAGAACAAAAGGAGTACTTAGGTTAATCGTTATGACGAAAATTTATTCTCCCTCAAAAATAGCATGTCTTGTTTTTGCTGTTATTGTAGTAGGCGCCCTGATGGCAGGTGTTGCGCATGCTTCTATTTCAACAACAACGAACCAGATAACCTATGTGTGGGGGGATTCTCTTGTGGTTACCGGTACACTCAGCAGTGTGAGTGCAATAAGTGTAAGTGCCATAATATATAATTCTACAGGGGTTGTGGCCACACTGGCAACGACAAGCTCAGGAGACTCGGCAAATACTTTTTCTGTCTCAACTGCAATCAATTCAACACATGCTGCCGGAGATTATGTGGCTGTGATTACAGGCGGCACTGATTCAATGAACATGAGCTTTCGTGTAATTCCTAGTCGAGTCATAATGGAGCTTTATCCGGTAAAGTCCGGCGATGACATAATTAATATCAGCACAACTACAGAAATAACAGCAGGAGGCGCTCTTGGCGGGAATTTCACAGAACTTCTCCAGTTGTCAAAGACAAACAAGATTCACTACGGTAATTCATCAATCGGGGGAAAACTATACTATTTTGTTCTTGTTGACCAGACTAATGCAAGTAGTTATGACCGGCTGTATATTGACGACGACAAAGACTTTTCATTATATAATGACACTGAGGACAATGCTACATGCCCGGATGTAGAGTACCAGGCGCTGAAGAGAAGCAGTGTGTTCAGCAATGGCACGGGCAGCGCTGACTTCAAATACGTTGTTGGCGACATAGAGCACACAACCGGAGACAAGATACTTCTCTGGAAGGTTCCGGAAAATCGCCCGAATACTGATGAGAGCACTAACTTTATCATACTGACAAAGAACGACACAAATATGATTTCAACATCTGTCAAAGTGGAAGTGATTAATTCTATAGGCCAGAATGTTACGTCTATATACTATAGTACCTCTTCACAGTTTGGCTGGCTTAATGTTAGTGTGCCGCCTCTTTCGTCAGGGACGTATTCAGTGAAACTTAACAATAGCATGGCAAGCCTTACTTTTTCTGTAGAGGCATTTGAAATGTTTGCGACCATAGCAGACCTTTCCGGAAGCCCGGCTTATTCATTTTCTCCTGATTCTAAAGTGCGCCTGTTAGTGACATCAAAGAACTCTACGGGTTCCTTCAATCTTTCATCGTTTACAGCCACGCTCTATTATCCGAATGGGACAACATTAAGCAAGAGTAAATCTGATTTCACAGTATCAGCTGACGGAGTATACACGATTGATTATGATTTATCAGGAGCTTCCACAGGGATGTACGGTGTCAGTGTAACAGGCACTGATGCTTCAGGGAACACGCAGGGCGCATCTACAGGATTTGAGGTGAAGTCAGTGGACTTTCAGGCAGAGGCGATCAACACAAAGTACATTGAAGATGCGGATTCTGCCGGTGCCATGGTTAACGCGTTCCCGCCCCTTTCAAATGTTACTCTTATGACATTTTTGTCAAATATTTCTGCAGGCGGCATGTCTGCCAAGGGTTCTGAGGATGATATGCCCGGGCTTATTAATCCCGGAAACTGTAGTTCTGTTGTGACCTTGACAGAAATAACAGATGAGAATGGTGTTGCATATTCACCCAGTTATCAGGTCATGAACCTGAGCGATGCGCTGGATTATCTGGATATCTCAGGTGAACAGCCGCCTCCGGGGTTTCTTTCACAATGTATGGTGATTTTTACTGCGCCAAACATGAGCGGTTCTGTTTACAGGGCGAAAATCAAGATTAATTATAATGGAGAGGAGAAACACACAGGAGTGACGTTCGGGGTGCAGAGGCTTCTTGCCCGTGGAGACACTGTTGACTTTAAGGGGGATGATTTCTCATTTTTCGCACCCAATTCCACTGTAAGGATAAAGTTAAAGGTTACAGATCTCGTTACAGATGAGGAGTTGCCTTCGGAAAACATAACTTCTGCAAAGATAATTGAACTGCAGAGGGTATTTCCTACATTCAGCGACCTTCTTGCGAATTCCACGCTGCGGGACAGCCTCAATGAGAACATGGTCAATGGGACAATTAACTTTACATCTCCTGTTGACGAGGGATTTTACATAATGAAGTTCCGGTTCACGGCCAGTGTTAACGGCACAGTAGAGAGTGGAATAGGTGACGCATTTTTCATGCTAAAGAAATACATGGTGTGGGGGGAGTTGTCCGGGGCTGAGGATGGGTCATGGTATGTAAAGCAGGGGCAGAACATAAGCCTCAGCGTGACTGTTCTTGACATAGACAAGGCGCAAAGTGTGTTTGGGGGATACAGCAGCCAGAAGACCTGTACTGATTGCGGCGGGTTTGTTGTAAATGTTTCTGAAGTTAGAAACGACCAGCAGTTCAAGATGGTCACGGACTACACTGTGCAGGTTGGGACTATAATAAATGTTACGAATCCGGTGGCAACACTTACAATCGTGCCCGGCAGTAACATGCAGCCCGGTTGGTACAGCATTGACCTGTCTGTGACAAACCCTGCAACAAATGCCACATACTTTGGGTGGGGTTGGTTTGAGGTAAGGAACTTCTGGGTAGATTTAATGAAAGTGAAATGGGACAATGGCAATTATACAATGTCTGAGTCAGAGGGACATTCTTCCACATATCCTGTCGGCGATGACATAACGTTTGCAGTGATGGCAAAGGAGCCAAGCATGCCGGATCTTCTTTCGCCGGATACTGTGACTGTAGAAAGTGTCCAGTGGTTTGTTGGCTGGCCGCCTGTTCCTGTATCAGGGTACAGTGCATCGGCTGAACTGTCTTCTGTGCTTATGTGCATGGGTTCTGAAAACTGCCAGTCAATGCCGGCATATGTTGTAACAATTTCGGATATTCCGCAGGACAAGCAGGGCGACTTTCAGGCAAATGTAAAGGTAACTATTGATGGTGTCTCTGACATTGGAAGTTTCTGGTTTGATGTTTCATCATATCAGGCGGAGACAGAATACAGGATGGATTCGTGGCCCCCGTTGTATTCAAATGAAGAGAAACTGATAGTCAACTTTACCGGCGCGGACTTCAGCACCCCGCCAAACGCACACAACCTGACGAACATCAGTGTGGAAGAGTTGTTTGACGAAAAGCACGGCAGACCAGTCAAAATGAAGTACGGGGAGAACTATACAGCAGTGTGCAGTTCGAACTTTTGCACTCTTGAGATGAATCTTTCCGGTCTGGCATCGGGCGAGTACTTCACGAGATTCCGTATTGTTGATTACGATGGTGTGCCTAAGTCAGGCGAAGCATTTTTCAAGATACAGAATGTTGTCATAAGTGTTCCCACAATAGAAGAGGCATGGCTGTGGGAAACAGATACTGTGAGCAAAAAAGTGGACAACAATATTATGAGGGCAGAGTGGTCCGGTTGCGGGAACTCAAGAAACGATAATACGGGAGAATATCTGTTCTGTGGTGACTACCATGATGGCTCACAACATATGTTCAACCTGAGTGTGCAAAATGTCACATATCAGAAGGAAATGTTTGGCTATGTGCCTATGATGGATAGCTGGATGGCCGGACGGTTTGGTTCGCAGGCAAACAAGAGCCGGATGTGTCTGTATGCCAATGGATCTCATATGTGGATTAATGCCACGTTTGACGGCAACTGTAATTTGACGCAGACACAGCCTGTGGCACTTAACGGGATGTTTGAGGATGGCAATGGAGGGATATGGAGACTGGACGCGCTCGGGGATCAGAGTATCACAATCACAGGAAACAATACACTTTACAAGACAGGGGTGTTTATTAATACATCATATTCAAAGAGCGGCGTAGTCAAGCTTGGGCAGATTTCGGAGAGCCATATGGGTGCATATACGCCGCAGGGAAGAAAGGGAATTGACCTTGACGCTGACGGGTACACCAATGGAACAATGTATTTTGCTATAACAGACAATGCATTGTCCGGGGTGTATGACACATTTTTCTTTTCAGCAGACGGGAACTTCACAACTCCGATTTCAGTGAATAATAATAACAGGACGGAACGGGAATTCGGGAACAGCCAGTTGACATTGCTTAGCATAGACCCGCGCGCGCAGAGTTTGAGGTTCTACTCAAAACAGGTTGGTGACTGGGCGCACATGGGCGACATAAAGATGAGCAGTAATATGACGATACCGATTATTGTTTCTGCGCCTGACGGCACACCGAAAAGCGTTAATGTTTCTGTTACAGGATACAAAGACATGAGTAATTGGCAGTTTACTCCAACAGCCCTTGTCACGAACCAAAATGTTACGGGCATAGGGGAACTTGTGTTCAACAGCAGCGATCTTGGAAGCACGGGTGAATATGCTTTTGCGATAGAGGCCGCAGGGGGCAAGACAGAGGAATGGAAATGGCCAATGGCAACTGTGCGCGGCTTCCTTGTTGACGGGGATGTCGGAGAAGCTATGTATATCAGCAATTTCAATCAACTTGACATAAAATCCTTTAGGTGGGATACAGAGGGCGTCAAAATAGTGAGAATACAGCAGGATGCAAGAAACAGCACACCAGAATACCGTATTAATGGCGTGCTTGGAGATGTGTATGAGCGCAATCCTTGGGAGGAAGGCTGTGAATTCTTCGATGCCACAGGCAATGTAACTGATCATGTTTTATCAAACCTTTTAATTTACGGTTTCCTCGGGCACCACACAGACAATCACGGGTATTTCTTTTACAATTCAACAGACGGCGTCCTTTACAGGAACGAAACCGACTGCTGGTTTAATGTCAGTGCAACCCAGACAACATACCAGATAGGAAGCTACATCACTATTGAAAAAGAGGGAACAAATTTTAATGCGAGTATTTTAACAATTGACCGGAATATGTACAATTATGAGAACCGCACAGATGAGGATGTGTTTTTCGGGAACACCAGCCATTGCCACAGTTTTGATAATACGCCTGTCAGTGCTGTGTTCAGTGTTTCAAACACGACAGACACGGTGTTATCTGCGGCATACAACTATACTTCATCGACAATCTGCATAAATTCCACGGCACAGACCAATTCAACTTACAACATTACTTATCAGACAGTCGGCAGGAGCTGGAGAGCCGATTTCGGTGTAGCAGGAGTGGATGCATCGGTTATCTTGCCTATGGCTAATGACCAAAATAACATTCAGTGGGCGTTGCAGTGGGGGTACATGCAGAATGTGAGCATATTCGGCACATATTATGACATAATACTTGCAAATGACACATATAATTACCAGAGGTGTTCTCTTGAGGCATCTTCTGACGGACAGTGCGCAAAAAAGGCATGGATGGTTTCGACCGCTATAGGCAACTTTTCAGACCCGCAGACAAAGGGAGTAATAATCGGTGAAAACTTTACTGATGACTTGTATCTTGCATCCGTCGGTCCCAATGACGGAGACGGAATAAGTGTCGGAAACTTTTCAGGGCTTGAGCTTAATCAGCTTCCAAGTATAGGTATGTTGCCTCTTGCTGACAATACTGCAAGTTATTTCGCTGTGCTGAATGAAACCGTTTTGGGTTATGATTTAGACAAGAACGCTAGCACGAATAAGACATTTTACATGCTGGCATTTGACTCAGATTTTAATGGCGAGCAGAAGCTGACCAGCAACCTGATTGATGATGACCTGGAGCTGATGCACGGCTCGCTTAACATCGAGGGCACTGAGACACCTTATGATTTCACAGGGGCGGAAAGCGGAACTGACGAGCGTTGGGGCGGGCTGCCGACAGGTATCTATGGTGGCCATGCATCTTTTGGCGAGGAAAACAACAATATGACTGATGAACAGCGCCCAAGCTGGAACGTTCCTTTGTTCAACAGCACTGACAAGATGGTGCTTAGGAAACATGCATGGAGAATTAATGAAACCCAGCCTGTAGATATTCTGCTTAAGATTTTCAGCTTTGACCAGACACCAATACAGGGAGCAAACCTGAGCGTGACAAAGGTAGCAAGGGCAAGTTGGTTTGGATTCAGTGAGCTGGAAAAAGACACAGATTATTCTGTGATTACAACACACAATGTTACTGACCAGTATGGCTACGGCCTGTTGAAGGTATCGCCTGCGACTTCATGGCAGACTAATGCAAATTATCAGGTCGTCATGAATATAGAAACGCTGCAGGGAAACGAGAC
>JAGLMX010000080.1 GCA_023139785.1 Candidatus Aenigmatarchaeota archaeon
AAAATCCTGCGCTTGTCGGGATGACATTTTCTGTTGGCGCAATATTTTTTGCTCTTTTGTCATTTGCACTCGGGCGCTTGAGTGTTAGGGTTGGCAAGCGAAGAATTGTTTTTCTGGGCACACTTCTTGGAATTGTATATCCGCTTCTTTATGCTGCGTCAGCAAGTGTGTTCCAGTACATGGGCGTAAAAGTCGTGTGGGCGTTTTCAGGAGCTGCTATGGGGCCGATACTTATGGCGCTTTTGCAGGACACACTTGAAAATAATACAAACAAGGGTCGCGCACTTGGTATCTTTCACTCGGCAGGCGCGCTTGCCGGAAGCTTTGGAGCATTTCTTGGAGGCTATGCCAGTGAGACATTGGGTTTTATAACAGCATACCGCCTCGAGTCAGTTATTTTTATTATGCCTGCACTTATTTCAATTGCTTTTCTGGGCACAAGAGACAGCCAGAAAAGCCATTCTGCCGGTCCGAAAAGAAGTATATTCTTTGCTGTGAAATACCTTACACGGCGTCCGGCTCTTCGGTTTCATCTTATTCTGCAAACAGCTTTTGCTATGAGCTGGCACATGAAGCCCATACTATTTATACTCTCAATTTATGCACTTTCAGAAAGCTACATACTTGCAGGCAGTATTTTTGCATCTATGGGGGTTGTTGCAATGATTGCTTTGCCTATTGTTGGCAGTATGATTGACAAAAAAGGTTTTTTGCAGGGTGCAAAAGTGGCGTATGTTATTTTAGGCATAAGTTCGCTTGGGCTTGCGCTTTCACCGGGCATCTATATTTTCTGGGCATTTGCAGTGCTTTATGCGCTTGGTGAGGCAATAAACGGGCCAATGAGAAATGTAATTGAGATGGAAAACATCGAGAGCAAGTATCGCGGTGAGATTCTTGGGTTTTACAGTGTGTATGATTCTGTAATTGCTGCGATTTCACCACTGATGGCTGGCGCGCTGCTTCTTTATTATGGCCCGCAGGAAATAATTGTTTTTTATTCTGCATTGCTGTGGAGTGGGCTTTTGATTGGGATTCGGGTTTTGAATACAACTAAAAAGTAATAAAGTTACTTGATTGTAAAAAAGCATGACTAAAAATTTATTCCGCGTGGAATTTGTAAATCCAAAAAGTGCTACTGAGAATGCTGTCGCGAAAATAACAGAAAGTTTCAGAGTAACTGATGCTGCCATAGCATCCAATATGCCTGTACACGTCTTGGAATTAGATGCAGCTTATGCCTGCAAAAGAGAGTGTGGTGTATATGGCAGAGATCTTATTGTTGAATGGGGAGATATTTTATTTGTCAAACCAGGACTTTTGAACAAAATAAATTTGCCATGGAAAAAGAAAAGTCCATTAGAGAGAAAACTAAAAGAACTAAGTTATGATAAAAAAATAGTTTCGCATGAGGTATTATCAGAAGGCGGATTATGTGTAATTGGAAAAGAATTTGTCTTGGTATCTGATGCATACGAAAGAGATGCGGATATATTTGAAAAAGTTGTAAAAGATGCCGGTTTGGGACTTCCGCTATATTTTATGCCTTCTATGACAAGCATTTGTGGAGGTCATATTGATTGTGATTATCAAATCATAGATGCAGAAAAAATACTTTATGGAGGGCACAATACTTTTCACGGCAATTCAGAAGACAGTAAAAAAGCAATTAAACTACTTGAAAAAATCGCGGAAGAACACGATTACGAATTGCGAGAATATGCGCTTAATGAAACAGAATTTGGCGAATCTTCCGGGTTAGTTGATTTTGATTTTAAAGGCATCTTTTGCAGGATGAATGGAATTAATTTTATCACAGACGACCGCGAAATATTTACTAGTTCAATATCTCCTGAAGAAGAAAAATACTTGCTTGAGAAAAATATTGGCGCCATCGTTGTTCCCTTAGGAGATACCGCTCCTGGCGCAGGTGTCAGATGCGTTTATGGCGAGTTTACATTATAATGTATTAAACGTTTTCTCCTTCTTTAACAGCTTCAAGCACCACTCCGCTGACATCAACATTTGAGTGCGGCGAAGCTACGGTGTTTGAAAGATACAGTGTTTTGTACTCTTTCTTTATGCGCTCTACACCTTCCGGCATTACACCGTGCGTAGCTGCGGCAAAGACTTTTTTTGCACCCATCTCAAGGAGCTTGTCTTTTGCTCGCGCCATCGTCCCACCGGTTTCAATCAGATCGTCCCATACCACTGCGACTTTGCCGGCAACATCAATCTTTGCGCTTGCCTGCATGTCAACCTCAAATGAGTTCTTTCTCTTTTTGTCAAAGCCTGTTATGCCCAGGCGCATCTGCGAGCCGAGGTCAGGGGCAACCTGCACAATGTCTGTCAAGCCGTCCTTTTTCATTGCAGAAAGAATTTCTGCCTCTGCGGATATTAAGACAACAGGATAATCTGCGAGCCAGTCAGCGCCTGTGCAGTGAAGGTCTACAGCATAAATGCGCTTTACATTGTAATAATTCACAAGAATATCAAAAATGTGCTGTGCCATATTTGCCTCGCCTGTCTGGAATATCTTGTCTTGCATGCCATATGGGAAATAAAGGAAAAATACTTCAATCTGTGCCGGTGGCTCAATCTTTTTGTGCTCAAATTTCTTTTCAGAAAGCTCTTTTGATTCTATTGGTGCGTTAAGTGTGCGAAGAACACTGAAAAGCTCGATAAGCCCCTTGTTCGGGTCAGGCATGCCTGAGTGAAGCACTACAGCGCGCTTTCCTGAGAGTTTCTTTATGTTGGATATGCGTGTGTATATTTCTCCGTCAGGAAACACGTTTTTGTTGTCTTTGTTCTTGTCAGGGAATATAACGCTTGCGCCAAGCTCTTTTAGGCGCGTGCCTATGTGCTCTGATGTTGAGGTTGGGATTATTGTTGTCATAAATATCATCTGTCTAAATTGATACGTGTTCCCTGAATTGCACTGCTGTTGTGCTTCGGACGTGTCCCTTAAGGAAATATCCGCTTCCGGTATCTGTCATTTCCAGGTGACATGCTCTATCGCTTGCAGACAAATACTGTTTGGTACTGCTGCCAATACGTTCTCCGGAATACTGAAAACCAAGTTTCGAGAGAAAATCGTCAATTTTTGAGAATGACCTGTCACACTGTATGCTAATATCTTCATAGTTTCTATGCTTTTCCGCTATGGGCATATTCTATCTTGATATCAAACCAATAAAAACATTGCGCTTGCAAAGTTCAACATTTGCGATAATGCCTTGTTGCAGAATTTGTAATCCTAAGAAAGTAAGTCCTTAACAACCCCTGCATCCATCATAGGCATGATGTGAACCCCGCCAAAGCCGAGTTTCTTTGCTTCGTTCACAAGGCCTTTTGCAAGCTTCATGCCTGCGCCAGAATCCTTCTGTATTTTGTCCATGAATGTTTTTGGAATGGTTATGCCAGGCACTTTTGAGAGCGCACTTGCCATTTTATAATCCTTTACAGGCAAGACACCGACAAACACTTTTTTGGGGCAGGATATTGCTTTTGCAAACTTCCTGAGAATCTTTTTGTCAAACACAGCCTGTGTTTGCGCGAAGTCAGCGGATTTCATTTTTTTCTCGAACTTTGCAATTTCTGCTTCAAGAGGGGTTGCGTTTGGGTTTACTGCAACACCAACCCAGAAGTCAAGCGGTTTGTCAAGCGGTGCGTTTGAAAAATCCATTCCCTCTGCAAGCTTTGTCTTGATTAATTGTGTAAGTATGGTTGAGTCTGCCTCAAAAACAGGCTTAATTCCTTTTTGGACATAATCGCCGGTTAAGACAAGAATGTGGCGCACTCCCGAGGCGTATGCAGAAAAAAGGTCCGACTGTATTGCTTCAATGTTGCGCGCCCTGCATGTTATTTGATAAATCGGTGTTTGCCCTTGTTTTCTTATAAGGAGCGCGGGAAGTATGCCGGACATTAGTGGTTTTCCAAGAGGGTTGTCAACAATATTTACCCCGTCAACTTTGGGTAATGCGGAAAGAAAGCTTTTCATCCTGCCTGTTTTTGCCCCGTGCGGCGGGTCAAGTTCGGTTGTGACTGAAAATTTTGTTTCAAATGGCGCGACGCCCTTATTATCTTCTGCGTCTTTGTCTTTCAGGCGCGGGACATACTTTTTTGACAAAGTTGAGCCAACAA
>JAGLMX010000081.1 GCA_023139785.1 Candidatus Aenigmatarchaeota archaeon
GCAAGGAGATAAGATGGTGAGTGTTAAGGTTGTTAGGGGATAAAGCAAACTAGTTCCCAAACAAGAGTTCCAAGGAAAATTCAGCTTCTTCAATAGGCACGCCCTGATACCACAAAATCGCAAAAATTGTGCGTCGTAACAAGAGCCGCGTCAATGGTTTTCTCGATTTTTTTATCTGCTTGCGCGCGATTCGTTCGGCGCTTTGCAATTTTTTTATCGTTTTTTTGTTTTTCATTTCGAACCCCTCCATTAAGATTCCTTTATAAACTTCAATAGTTATAAACAAATATGGCAAGTTTTATGGAAAAACAAAAAAAAGTTTATAACATTGCATTAAGCAAAGATTACCGAAGAGAATATTTCACGATAGACCGCGACACGAAAATTGCGCGGGTGTATTATATTATTTTGAACACGCATCTTAAGAAGACCAATAAGACAGAACATTGTTCTGCATGGGATGTTGCAAAAGAATATTTTTCCCTCATTGAAACGGACGTCTTAGGTACCCAGAGAAAAAGATACCGTAGAATCAATTCGTCTGATGCCGCGCAAATTTGGCGTTATGTACGACTACTTGAAAAACAAGGTTTTATCAGTGTAGAAGATATTAAAGGCAGCAAGCGCAAAAAAAAGAGGCTTGTTATTACAAAAAAAATATACTTTAGTCTTCTATGTCATTTCTGGTCTGAATATGCACAGGCATGGATTGTTAACAATCATATTACGAAGGACTTAGAACCCAACGCATTGGCATGTTTTGAAAAAATCCCGCTCAATAATCTTTTTCTCAAGCAAGACTGCGAAACGTTCATACATGAAAAAATAAATAAAAAAACAGTTAGCCCGCTTTCTTCGGCTTCAAAAAGAATTTCTATGTTGTGTCGGTTTATACGTGACCATCAGTTTATTGAATACATGAACCTATCGAACCCTGAATCTAATGAAACAAACGACGCTAAAATGAAAGAATGGGCGCAAGTTATATTTGGTTCGAAGTCATCACCTTTCGTTTCGTTTATGCTGCTTTCTCAATTTCACTTTTCATTAGATTACATGTCTCCAGAGGCAATAGATAACGCGAAAAAAGAATTAAAAGAAGTGGGTTTATGGAACGATACTCAAAAAAAAGAGGTAGAAAAAAAAGAGAAAGAATACCTTCGAAATCGACTTGAGACCGTCATTAAACCAAGTTTTGAACACGTCATAAGTTTCTTTGGAGAGCTTAAAAAAATAGCGGATAAAGGATTATATGTGGAGGAATACGAACTGATCCTTGATGAATTGGGGGATTTACCTAAAGTAGACAATAAGACAAACGCACAAAAAGCTCTTGAAGAAATTAAGACCACTTGGGCGGGTTTCAAAAAAATTAAAGTAGTGTAATAGTTTTTCATCCCATCTATTTCTTCAATTCCGGCGCAATCCTAGGCAATTCCTCCTCCAATAATTTCATCAGGCGCGGACTTTTTTCAATAAGCAGCGAAAGGTTCTTGAGCCATTCAAATTGCAACTCTTTTTCTTCAGTTTTTCGAGCGCTTCCTCGAACTTTTCATCCAACAGAATATCGTAAGGCATTTCATCCACAAAATTTTGCTTCAAATTCGCCCAGTGAATAGTTTCTGCCTTTTCCTGCCTGAATTCTGGCTTGCGCTTCGTCCACATCTTTGATAACAGTTTTCTCTATCCTGCTTTTCAGAAAATTATAATAC
This sequence comes from Candidatus Aenigmatarchaeota archaeon, assembly GCA_023139785.1. Classification (GTDB taxonomy): domain Archaea; phylum EX4484-52; class EX4484-52; order EX4484-52; family B79-G9; genus JAFCBV01. The sequence continues at coordinate 1,713 of JAGLMX010000081.1, forward strand.
ATAATTTCTTACAACTCACGCCGCAACCTGCGCCACCGGCGCAGTAGCCATAATTATGCGTTCTTCGGTCTTTGCGCCCTCAACAGGCAGGAGCATCACAACTTTGATAAACGCAAATTCCTTTTGCTGTATAACGCTGAATTTTGCGGCTTTCACACTCTCAAGGCTTTTTTTATCAACATCGATCTCCAGAATTTTTTTCAGATACAATGATGCATCCTGTATCTCAATTCCGACTATTTTGTCGTCTAATGTAAAATCAATCACAAACTGGTCAAACTCAATAGTGTCATTAACTTTTTCTCCTGTCGAAACAGACAATATGTCTTCTTCAGAGTCATAATCAACATGAGCTTTTCGTGCCATATACACCACCTCTGCGCCTGTATAAACGCATTCTCCATTTTTCATTTAATTTTATTCGTTTTTTGTTTTGTATTCTCGCTGTAATAACCTTTAAACTCGAACTCGCAAATCTTATGACAACAACATAATCGTATTTTCCTGATTTTCGAAATACAAGCTTGTGTTTTTCACTCCTGCTATCTTTTTGAACCTCAACATGCATGAGATTTATTGGTTTTTCAATCAAAGCACATATAATCCTTTTATCAATTCCATGATGTTTTAATCTCTCTTCTGCGTGCAACCCGAACTCAACATCATCCATATTTGATAGGGTTTCTCTTATTTTTTTAACCAGAGCATAATCGGGTTCAATGTCCATAATTTTAGTTATCATTGTCCTTATTATAGATTAGCCAAGCACCATACCGATAAAATAATATTTAATTTCGGATTATAAAAATACTTCTAGAAAGCAAATCATGAAAATCTACTATGCATTTGGTTGAGCTTTTCAAGCTTTTTGGTCGATTCAGCTCGCGCGGACTTGCGAGCATGCCTCGCGCGGCTTAATCGCCAAAAATCCCGTCGCCCGGATTTGAACCAGGAACATCTCGGTTTCCACATTTTTGAATGCTTGCTAATCCAAAGCGCCGAAAGGCACTTGTCTACAGCCGAGCACTCTGCCGTTGAGTTACGACGGGGTCTACAACGAGCGAAGCCAAAAATGGCATGCTCGTAACATTTTTGAGTTGAGCCGTTGGAGAACCTGAAAAGCCCCTCCGACTTCTTTTGTGGATTTTCATGATTTTTAATGAGCGAACCCAAAATTGGCACGCTCGCTTCAATTTTGGTGTGAGCCATTAAAAAGCTTGAAAAGCCTATCCAACATCCCTTGTGGATTTTCATGACCTCTGACCTGAACCAATATCTACTGTCAGAGGCTCTGCATAGCGCCTTGTGTACGCTCGTCTTGCTTGCGCAATGAACCGAAAAAGAGCCTGAAAAGCCCCTCCAATTGAATCCGCGCGAAACATGCTTATTAAGCTCTGCCTAGCGCCCTGTACGCTCACTCCACTCTTACCCTCAAAGAAATTTAAACCTAATCCCGCACAACCGTAATCGGAATAACACCCTTCTCAAACTCCGCGCGAGCGAGTGTAATTGGGTTCGTATCTTTGCTCTTTAGTAACGTTGGTGCACCCATTGAAAGCTGAAGCGCCCTTGCACCAATAATTCTTGATCTCTCGAATCTTGTATATGCTTCCATTTAATCACAACCTCTAACCAATATATCCTAAATGATCTCCGCCGGAACCCGATTTCGAACCGGCAGCCATCTTAGTATGAAGAGACTCTATCTTCTTTATAACAGCCTCAATCTCCTTAACGCGCTTGTCTATCTTGGTCATATCTATCTTTATTCCAAGATACTTGACAATTGCCTCAAGAACAGCCTCTGTTGCCTTAGGATCTGACAAAAGCATTCCTGATGTCTCACCCATAAGGCAGATACCTTTCATTCCTCTCTCGTGCCCCATGCTAATGAGCAATCCTGACGCGCCGATTATCTGCCCGATATTCGTGTCCTTGAATTTAACGCCGTTCTTTTCAAAGCGCTCTGCATATTTATCATCAGCAACAGCCCCAAAAACATTGGGTGCACGCTCAACAAGCTCGCCTGTTGCAAAGCCGCCTGTTGTTATAATCTCCTTTATCTTCAAATCTTTCGCAAAATCAAGAACAGTCTCAACAATCTCATAATGCCCCAGAGAATCTATGCTCTGTGAATCCCCGACAAGAATAACTATATCGCGCGATGTCCCTTTAGGGGCTTTTATGTAATAGAATTCGTTTTTCAGGCCCACTATCTTCCCATTCTTTTTCGCATCTATCAAAACCACAGGCGGGAAGTGGTGTGATGAAAGCTCTGCAAACTTCACTGCGCCAAGCTCTTCAATAAGATATGCAACTGCGTTTCTGCCGACATACCCTATTCCGGGCAGGCCTTCAACAAGTATGGGGTTTTTCAATACAGGTTTTTTCCCGATAAGAATGATTTTTGTTTCACTCATTTTTC
>JAGLMX010000082.1 GCA_023139785.1 Candidatus Aenigmatarchaeota archaeon
GAAAAAAGATACACACCTCTTGAAATATCAAGAGTGTTGCACATTCCTTATGCCAGTGTGTGGCGCTTTATTCAAAAGCTCAAGGCAAGAAAATTGATTATTGTCGAGCATATTGGTGCATACAATATCTGCCGGCTGAATAAAAAGTTCCCGAAACTTTCGGCCCTCAAAACATTTCTTTCATCAGCAGATATTCTTTCAAAAAGCAGAAAGTGAACTCATGAAAAAATATCCTGAAACCCCCATACGACATGCCCCCAAGGGACTATGTCCGATTTCAAGCCATCCAACCGGAGACTCAGCCTCAAATCGTAGGGTTTCAACGCGTGTATACGACGTCATTGTTGTCGGCGCAGGCATCTCCGGACTTCTCTCCGCGCTTGCACTGTCAAAGGAGGGAAACTCTGTTCTTGTCATTGAAAAAACAAAGTTTATCGGCGGAAACTGCAGAACCTATGAGGTCAATGACACAGGATATTTTGTCGACTCAGGAGTCCACGCAGTTACCTGCCTGAAAAACGGTCCTCTTGTAACACTGATGAATAAGTATTTTTCAATTGTTCCGAAGTTTGTTCCCCACGGCCACTATTATGTGCGGGATGAAAAGTCCCTAAAAAAATTTCCAAACACATTTCAGGATCTTGTGCGTTTTAGTTTCTTGCCACGAAAAGAAAAATTGATTCTCTCAAAATTAGTCATAGAAGCTATGGCGCGCATGAGTCAGCTAAAAAAAACAGATGTGTCTGTCTACGATTATGTGCAGAAATACGCTTTTTCAGAACATACCTTGCGCTTTCTTGATGCCGTATCTTATTTCCTAAGCGGCGTGTCTATGAAAGAAACACCTGTGTGGAGAATTATAACCGGCGGAGGGCTAATCGAAGAGAATGAACACAGGCTTCATAAAAAAATAACCAATATTGCCCGAATTGCCATAAACTCGACTTATGAAGAGCAAGGATACCCTCGTGGCGGAATAGGAAATCTGGTGCACTGTATCCTGCACTCAGCTTCAAAAAATATGAAAGTGCAAACTTCAGAAAAGGTCATAAAAATCAGGCGCACTGGCAAATCATTTGTAGTGCAGACTTCAAAAGAGTCATACACATCCGGTATGGTGGTGTATTCTGCAGAAGCAAAAAAGCTTGCAGAAGTTGCGGACATGCCGGCAAAGTGGGCGGCTTCAGCAAAAAAAATCAGGCAGTCCAAATCAATAACTCTTTGGCTTGGGCTCAAAAAGCCGTTGAAATCATTCAGCTACAAAGGTTCTGAGGTTTGGTTCCGTAGCGGTGTGTCTTATTGGGCAATGCCTGTATCGAATTATGATTCCTGCCTCACACCAAAAGGAAAGCAATTGGTCGGATTCAGCACATTTATGCCATATGAAGAAGACGCAGCAGCATATGAGAAAAAGCTTCTTGAAACAATATATTCTGCAATACCCGAAGTTAAAGGAAACATTGAAATGAAACATGTACAAATAATGGTTCCTGAAAAAGGTGCGGTTTCAGTCGGAGTAAAATTTCCGCCAGTAAACACTCCAATCAAAAACCTATATCTTGTCGGAACAGATGCGGATATGAGAAGCATGGGCATAACGAGGGCGTCATATTCTGTTGTTGAAATGCTAAAGATTTACAACTCAAAGAAAACCAAGACCAGGAAAACTAAGAATACCTCGCAAAGCCGTTATCAACGAGAACTTTTGCAGCCTTTGGCGGACATTCGACAACGTCTCCCTGCTTCCATGGCCCGTGTGCGGCAAGGTCTTCGGCAATAAAAGAGGGAACCTCCTTTAATGCCTCGAGCCGTGCATTTACTGGCTTTTCTTTAGGAGGCTCTTTTTCTTCACTTTCTGAAGCATCTCTTTCCTCGGACATTCTGTCTTCAGACGCTTCAGTTGGCTTGCTTTTTTTTTCAAAGATATTTCCAATCATATCCCGGTGCGCGTTCAGGAGAGATTGAGCTGCATTAAAAAGTTCTTTTTCCTCAGGCAGAAGGTTCTCAGGAATAACATCTGCACTGACAGACATCGCAGCAAGCTCAAGAACTTTCTGCTCGCGCCGCTCAAGTATGTATTTTATTATGGGCTTGGCACACTCAACGTCCTTCTGAATGCCTTTATGCGCAAGATATTCGGAAAGGGTATTGTAGAAATCAGCAGGCAGGCTCTCAAGTTTCCTTGATGTGCGCTCCTTTTTCTGTAATTCCCTTAAATATGCAAATGTAAGCACTGATGCCATAAAGAAACTTGGAAAGAAATCAATAAAAATTATGCCTTAGTCTGCCGAATCTAAACAGATTTCATAAATGCATAGTAAAGAATGACCATCATAAGAATGGCTATTGCCATAAGAAACCATATGCCATACGCCGCAAGATCCATTTGCGCCTTGCGCGCTTTTAAGCCCATAAACCACATCTGCATGTCTGTCATTGGAAAGCTATTATTGCTTCCGGCACTTATATTATTTGCTGCTGAACTAAATTCATGTGGGCTGAAAAATACACTCCTAAAACACTCAAGGACTTTTCCGGAAACCCCGGAGCGATAAGTGAGGCATCTAAATGGCTTGCTTCATTGCCTGCCAAACGCGAAGAGGGGCTCATTCTCTACGGCCCTACAGGGATCGGGAAAACAACATTCGTGCGCCTTCTCTGCAAGGAAAACGGCCTCGCGCTTATTGAAAGCAATGCAAGCGAGCTGAGAAGCAAAGCCGGCATAAACAAAACATTCGCCAGCGCATCAAGCCAGGCAACCCTGTTTTTTAAGGGAAAAGTTATCTTCTTTGACGAGGCAGATGCAATCAGCGGCAGTAGTGACCGCGGAGGCGCAATCGCAATCGCAGGCATAATAAAGAACTCACGCCACCCCGTTATTCTTGCTGTAAACGACCTTTACAACCCCAAGCTTCGCGCAATAAGAAATATGTGCAAAAAGATAAATTTCACAAAAGTGCACCCTGCAACCATTACAAAGCGCCTGAAGGAAATAGCAGCAAATGAAAACATCGTAGTTGATGAAAAAATCTTTGATGCACTCTCTCGCACTGCAAACGGCGACCTGAAGGCCGCTATAAACGATTTTGAGGCAAATGTGCTTGGCAAAAAGGATGTTCCCTATTCAGAGCTGATAAAAGACAACTGGAGAGACAATGAGTCATCAATTTATGACACAATAAAGATTATATTCAAGACACTTTCTGCGCAAAACGCGAAAGAGGCAATGTATGCTGCTGAAGTACCGCCTGACGAAGTACTCGAATGGCTGCGCGAGAATGTGCCCTACGAGTACCAGAAAAAAGAGGATAATGCAAGGGCGTACAACTATCTCTCGCGCTCAAACGTTTTTAGGGGCAGAATTGTCCGTGCCCAGTACTGGCGCTATATGGCATATGTGAGCGACCTTATGTCTGTAGGGGTTGCTGTGTCCAAGAAAGAGAGATACACAAAGTTCTTTAAATACCAGTACCCCTCAAAAATACGGAAAATGGGGCAAAGCAAGATTGCACGGGCCCAGATGAATGCGTTTTTGTCAAAGATTGCACCGCACCTGCACACAAGCAAGAGAGAAGCAAGAAAGTATGGATTTTTGTTCTCTGCAATGCAGGAACACGCGCCTGAAGCATGGAGAAAGATAGAAGAAGAAATTGAAGCATAATTCTCTGGCTAAGGAGAAAGGTTTATATTTTTTCCCAAACATCAAAAAGTACCTTCTTTTAACGCATATATTGCGCATAATTAAACAAAAGGTGATTGAATGAAAGTAAAGCCATTAGAAAACAGAATCCTCATAAAGCCAAGAGAGGCTGAGGAGAAAACAGAAGGAGGAATATATCTTCCGGATTCCGCAAAGGAAAAGACACATGACGGAACAGTTGTTGCTGTCGGCGAAGGAAAAGACAACAAAAAGTTGCCTGTATCTGTCGGTGACAAGGTCATGTACGAAAAATACGGCGGAACAACCGTAAAACTGGACGGCAAAGAACACATTCTAATGGATGTAAAAGATGTTCTGGCAATAATAGAATAAAAAGGTGATATTATGGCAAAAGAGATTATTTTTGATGAAAACGCAAGAAGCGCGCTCATGCGCGGTGTAAACAAGCTTGCAGACACAGTCAGGATAAC
>JAGLMX010000083.1 GCA_023139785.1 Candidatus Aenigmatarchaeota archaeon
ATCAAGTATTTCCTGCACGTTTTCGGGCTTTGCTGTTACCATCATTCGTTCCTGGGACTCTGATACCCAGATTTCCCAGGGCGCCATGCCTTTTTCCCGTGTGTGAACCTTGTCAAGCTCAACTTTTGCCCCGAGCCCTGCGGCTTCTGCCATTTCACTTACAACGCACGAAAGCCCGCCTCCCCCGAGGTCTTTCATACCGGTAATTATCTTTCGTTTTTGAGCTTCAAGGCAGATGTGGATGACAGGTTCTTTTATGATTGGCTGGCCGACCTGTACTGCGCTTCTTGAGCTGGTTTCAGAGTCCTCGTTAAGGTCTGCGGACGCGAAGGTAACGCCGTGTATGCCGTCCCTGCCTGTTGCGCCGCCAATAAGAATGAAAACATCTCCTGCTGCGCCTGCCCTGCTGTGCACAAGCTCTGACTTCTTCATGAAACCAATGCATCCGACATTTACGAGGCAGTTTGTGAGGTAAGAATCATCAAAATATACCATCCCGGAAACTGTCGGGATGCCTATGCGGTTGCCGTAGTCACGTATGCCTGAAACAACGCCGTTGAAGAGGAATCGTGGGTGCTTTGTTCCGGGAGGGATTGTTTTTGAATAATCAAGAGGGGCGAAGAAAAGAGGGTCTAAAAGAGCTATTGGCTGTGCGCCCATGCAGACAACGTCGCGGACTATGCCGCCGACACCGGTTGCTGCGCCACCGTATGGCTCAACAGCGGAGGGGTGGTTGTGAGACTCCATTGCAAAAACATATGCATGGTCGTTGTCAAATTCAAGAACACCTGCGTCTTCCTTTATGACAGATATGTTTTGCGGGGCGTCGATGCCGAATACGAACTTTTTCAGGATTTTTTTCGATGACTTATAGGAACAGTGCTCGCTCCATTCCTGCCCTATTGCCTGAAATTCGATGTCTGTCGGGTTGCGTCCGATATTTTGGAAATATTCCTGCAAAGACTTCATTTCAGAAAGCGACAGCCCGACGCCTGCCTCAGAAGATATTGTTTCAAGGCCGGAATCGGTTGAATCCATCAAATTTACATGGGTTAGAGGGAACGGAACATTCTGCTTTATGAAGCGTTCGCCCATTTTTGTCACTTATTTGGATTTAATACTTATATCGTATGAATTTATGACCGGATTCGCAAGAAGCTTCCTGCACATGTCATCTGCCATCTTTTTCGCTGAATCTTCGTTCTCTGCGTCAAGGGAAATGGAGAATATTTTCATTGAATGTACTTCAGATATGCCTTTGAATCCCAGCATTTCAAGCGCTTTTTTTGTGCTTGCGCCTTCCGGGTCAATTATGCCGTCCTTGAGGCCGATTTTGATTTCGAGAAAGTAGTTCATGGTAAGTTTACGGGACTGAAGTATATAACCTTTTGTTTGGGTTTGTGTTTTGGCGGGTAAAACCGGGGTGGCACTAGCAATTTAAGTCTTCCGGCTGAATTCAATTTGTGGCTTTATGAATGATTCGATGTTTGGCTTTATTGAACTTGAAAGATTTCTTGAAAGTACGAAGGCGGAGTCATATATTACTGTAAATACTGAAAGAGACAATTTGGCTTTGAGAAGATATGATTTTGATGGAGGCGCGCTTTTGCGGTTTCAGCGAAAGATACCTATGATGTCTTCTAAATTGGCGGGTTCTGATGGTTCGTATGCAGTTTCTGTTTCTGAAAAAACAGAGCTTGATGTCAAATATTTTGTGCTGAATGAGGGGGATGTTTTTGTTGAATCTTTTGGTGATACCGGAAAAATAATCCGTGATTTTACCGGTGCGGAACTTGATAGCCAAAAGACATCATTTGACGGTGCGCAGGGGCAGCGTACGTATTGTGTTGGCACCAACAAGATTGAATATGATGGTGCGATTAGTTCTTTACCCGAACTCAATAGATGTGATTGAGAAAGAAATATTTCTGCTGTGGTTTGCCTAAAAAACGGTTACTTTGCGGCCCTGATTTCAAAAATCTGTGTTCCGACACCTTCTATGTAGCATTCGCATGTACACAGTGAATTTGTTTTTGAGTAGACAATCTCATCATCGTCAGGGATTGTGGTTGGCTTACAGACGCATGGGTACCGAAGCATAGGGTCATTTTGAATATCAATGCACTTTTGCTCGAGAGTTTGTGTTTCAACGGTTTCATTGAATTGATATGCAATAAAAATAACGGCTAATACAAGAAAAGCGAGCAATAGAATTAGTATTATTGGCAGTTTGCCGTTTTCCTCTGTTTGTTGCGAAGATTCTGATTTTGCAACAGCAGATGCCGTATTGTTTATGGTTATGTTGGCTGTTTTATCTGCTTTGCTCTGCTTAACTTTTCCGGCAGCTTTTTTTGCCTTCGGCTTTACTGCCTTTTTCTTCACGGCCTTTGCAGCAGGCTTTTTTACTTTCTTTTTTGCAGTTGTTTTTTTAGTGGTCATCGAAATACCTGTAAAGCAGGACGAACTTGTCGCCTTCGCTCTTATTGTACTCAAGTGTGAAGTAATTGTTGTTCTCAAAATAATTTAAAACATAGTCCGGGTGCCAGGCATGGTTGTCAATTTCCACATACGAGACATTGTACCTGTACATGAAATCCATAATGGCCCATTTGTCTTTTGGAAACCATATTACTTTGTGCTTAGAGTAATAGTGGTACGGCGGTGCGCTCTGGCTCATTATCAGGGTGCCTTCGGGTGCGTGTTCCCGCAGATACAGCCCTGCGTCTTCAACCAGGAGCCCTATGTTCTTGTTGTTATATGTGTTCTCAAACTCTGGCACAAAAACTGATAGGGCAACAAAAAGCACGAAAATAAAGGCAAGCAGGTTTTTTAAGGGGAATCTTTCAAAAAGGGCGAAGCTTGCCCTTGACGCAAGAAGTGCAATTGAAGGCAGTGCAATCAAAAGATACCTTATCTGCTTCTCGCTTATTGCGAAGCTGAGTGCAAAAAATACGATTAAGAACCATGAGACAAGGAAAAGGCCGGGCATATCCTTTTTCCAGATTGAATATGCTGCCCCTGCAAGAAACAGGGCGCCTATAATCCCGTAATATGTGAGGAATTCGCGCGCATACATGTCCGGGCTTCCTGTGTGAAGGTCATTCACAATGTATGCGTTGTAGCTCGCGCTTCCAAAAGCACTGCCATAAGCATCATAGCTGTTGTACATCCAGGGAGTAAGAATCACAAGGAATGTGATTGCCCCAAAAACTGCTTGTTTGCAGAAAAAGAGTCTCTGTTTTTTTCTGAAAACAGCCCATGCAAAGAAAAGGATTGCAAGAAGGCCCAGAGGGTATTTTGTTAGGAAGGAGAGTGCTAACAGCGCACCAAGCAGGGGATACAGGTTTTTCCTGTTTTCCTCAATAATTATGTATATTACATATAACGTAGTTGCGGTAAAAAAAACTGCCGTAGCCTCGCTTAGTATTTTTGATGACCAGAAGACGAACTGGGGTGCTGCGACTGCAAGAAGCGCGCCTGATGATGCTATTTTTACCCCATATAGCTTTCTGCCGAGGAGATATATTGTAAATGCAAACAGAAGAGATGCAGCAAAAACAGCCAGCCTTGCAATAGTTTCAGAGGATGCGCCGAAAATGAAGTATGATGTGGCAATCATGGCAGGGAATACAGGGGCTCTGAATTCTTCTTCATCATTGATGTTGAATGCATATTCATGATTTAGGTACAGGTTGTCTGCAATGCTAAGATATACGGTTTCATCCCACCACAGGGCGCCTGATCTGAAGAGTGTTAATGATGACACAATAACAAGTAGAATTGCGATGTACAGGGCAGCAGCCTGTATATTCAGCTTTGGCCTCATACACAAAGACCTGTTTTCTCTTTGTATAGAGGGCATATTTTTGAAATAAGCGATGCCTTGTCCTGAAAGCCCACGTATTTGGTGTCTTCAATTACAAGTGTCGGAAATTCTGTGACATCATACTGTGTGCTTAGTACAGAAAGTATGGGCTCTTGTGTAAAGTCCATGTCTATTGGAAACACAAGCAATTTGTCTTCCAGGCTGTCCTTTAATGTGCTTAAAAGAAATCCCTGGTCGCCGCATATCTTGCAGTCGCTATTGTAGAAATACAGGACGCGCACGA
>JAGLMX010000084.1 GCA_023139785.1 Candidatus Aenigmatarchaeota archaeon
TAGAGGTGATGTATTGTGGTAGTTGAACAAATTGGTCTTGTGTCCCTCGGTGCAGGGCTTGCAATAGGTCTTGCTGCTGCCGGCTCAGGCATTGGACAGGGACGCGCTGTCGCAGCTGCAATCGGCGCAACTGCCGAAAACGAGAAGCTTTTTGGTAAAAGCCTTGCAATGGCAGTCCTGACAGAAACACAGGCACTTTACGGATTCGCAATTGCGATAATACTTATATCGCTCGGCTTCGGGCTTGTAGTTGTTTAAGGCAGAATACTATGGACATTGAGGCACTACTTGAAAAAATACGCTCTGAGAGCCGCAAGGATATTGAAAAAGACCTACAGGAATATGAAGAAAAGAAAAATCTGCTTAGAAAAGAATATGAATTAAAAAAAGCATCAGTGAAAAAACAGGAAACCGAACAAAGTGAAAAGCAGAACCGCGCACTTAGAAACCGCATGGTCTCAAATGAAGAGGTCTTCTGGAATATTGAAGCCACCAAAAAAAAGAGGCTACTTGTTGACCGCGCCATAAAAAAGGGCGTGACCACATTCGAAAAATCAAAGGAATATCGCGCCCTTGCGGAATCCCTCATAAAACAGGTTCCAAAACAGGCAAAAATCCATGCATCTGGCAAAGACACAACCATGCAAAGACTGCTTTCAAAAAAAAAGCTGCGCGCAAAGCCCGCAGAGTTCTCAATGGGGCTTGCGTACTCAATCGAAAACGAAACCACCATATTGTCCTTAGAGTCTATGCTTGAAAAAAACAGGGCGCATATTGAAAACGAACTATGCAAAGTATTGTTTAAGGGATGAATATGTTTTTTGAAAAAGAATATGCTGCCGGGCGCGTTCGCGCAATGAGATCCACACTTCTTGGAAAAGAAATGCTTCAGGAAATAGAAGATGCAAAAACCGTATCTGATATGCTTTTGTCTATTGCAGGAACACACTACGAGCATGCATTTGCAAAACGAAATCTTGAGAAAAGCGAGCGCGAGCTTTTTGCGCATAAATCAAAATCCATTGAAAAAGTTCTCAGTTTCATGCCGCAGGCATATTACAATGCATTTCTCGTCTTCTCACTTGAAATAGATGCAAAAAATCTCAAAAGATGCGCGCAGGGTTTTTCAGGAGGAATGTCCTGGAGCCATATAAAGCAGGATCTTGAACAAACAGGTCTTGTGTTCAAAAAAACAAACGAGATACATATTAACGGCTTTGAAATGCTTTGCTCTGTGTTAAGGGAAACCCACTGGAACGCGACTCTCAGAAAATGCCTCGAACACCAATCAGCAGAACAAAGTATGGCGCGCGTAACACACGAAATAGACTCATTCGTATTTTCAAGGGCACTTGAATCCGAAAACTACAGTATAAAGCGGTTTTTTATTGAAAAAAGAGATCTTCTTGACTTTCGCCTTATTATGCTCTCAAAAAATGCATGTATGCCCGTACCCGAAAATCTTCTTTTTTCACCGGAAAACAAAGAAAGCATACTTCAAAAGTATCATCACTTTGAAGAAGGCCAAATTGAAAAAGATATTGAAAATCATCTTCTTTCAATTTCAAAGGGCCTGCTTGAAAGAGAGCCTTTCGCATCAGGCCTATTCATCGACTTTTTTTGCAGAAAAGAATTTGAAGCACACCACATATCCCGCTCTGCACGAAACGCGTGCGCAAAAACAACACATGATATTTTGGAGGCAACAATATGATTGCATTAGTTGGTTCAAGAGACATGCGCATTGGCTTTGGTCTCGCCGGAGTGAAAAACACATACAAAAACATAAGCGAACTAAACAATGAAAAAATTGTCCTTCTTGAAGATATAAAACAGGAAGAACCTGTTTTACCTGCAAACGCATCCCAAATAGTAATACGGTTTTCTCTTCAGAAACAAAGCCAAAAACTCAATGAGAAATTCATAAGGCAGGTAATAGGAGCAAATGTTCTAGTAAAATAGTGTGATATTTATGGCAAATTCAAAAGGTCGTGTGTTGAAAATATCAGGCCCGGTTGCATTGGTAGAACTTGAAGGATCAAAAATAGGGGATCTTGTCTATGTCGGAAAGAAGGGGCTATTGTCAGAAGTCATTCGCATCGAATCAAATCATGCAACACTTGCAATCTATGAAGATGCTACAGGAACACAAGCCGAAGATTCTATCGAGGGAACAAATACGCCTATGATGCTTGCACTGGGGCCCGGACTCATAGGTGGTGTCTATGACGGTCTTGGAAGGCGCCTTGAAACAGCAGGAGAATTCATGTCCGGCACAGGAAAGAAGACTCTCTTCGGGATCAATCAACGCAAAAAATGGCGCCTTGAGAATACAAAGAGCGGCCGCGTAAAACAAGGAGATGTCATCTGCACCGTACGGGAAACAGAGTCCATTGTACACAAAATATTTGCCCAGAGAGACGGAAAAGTTACAATAAACAAAAAATCCTGCAGTGTATGTGAGACTTATGGCGAACTTGTCTCCGGTAAAACAAAGAGTTCATTAAAGCTTATGCAGTCATGGCCTCTGAAAAAGCGGCGGCCATATATTAAAAAGGAATTTCCAAGCAAAATGCTTGTTACGGGGCAAAGAGTGATTGACTCTCTGTTCCCTGTTGCGCGCGGCGGAGTCGCTGCAATGCCCGGCGGCTTTGGTAGCGGAAAGACTGTGCTTGGCCACCAGATTGCAAAACACAGCGATGCAGACATTGTAATATATGTAGGCTGCGGGGAGCGCGGAAATGAGATGGCGCGCGCACTTGAAGAATTTAGAGAGCTATGCGACCCAAATACAGGCATACCCCTTATGGAGCGCTCCATATTGGTTGCAAACACAAGCAACATGCCTGTAACAGCAAGAATAAGCTCAATATATTTTGGCGCACTCGTGGGTGAATATTACCGCGACATGGGGTACAACGTCCTTTTAATGGTTGACTCCACATCCAGATGGGCTGAGGCACTTCGGGAAATCTCAGGAAGGCTTGAAGAGCTTCCCGGAGAGGAAGGATATCCTGTTTATCTTGAATCCCTCATTGCCTCATTCTATGGCCGGGCAGGTGTTGTAAAAACAACCTCTAAAACAACAGGGTCTCTCACAATAATCGGTGCTGTTTCACCAAGCGGGGGAGACTTCTCAGAGCCCGTTACCCAGGCAACCAAAAAATCAGCAAGATCTTTCTGGACACTTAACACAAACCTTGCATACAGAAGGCATTATCCTGCAGTTGACTGGATTACATCATACACCAGCCACCTAAAAGCCCTTTCCGGGGGCATTGACGCCGCAGAAAAGCAAGAGATGCTGTCTATTTTACAAAAAGAGAAAGAGCTTGAGCGAATCGCAAGGCTTGTTGGTTACGATGCCTTAACAAAAAAAGACCTTTTCCTAATCTACATCGCGCGCGCGTTCCGTGAGGGTTTCCTGCAGCAAAATGCATATCATGAAGTGGACCGACACACCTCAATAAAAAAACAGCAGGAAATGTTTCAGACAATCCTTTATGTCCATAAATTGGGGCAAAAGACATTCAATAAAGGAAAGGATCTTGACTTTTCAGTACTCTCAACAATTCTTGAGAAAGTATCAAAAATGAAAAATGAAAAAAAAGAAGTGTTTGCTGATTTGCGGCACATAGCAGAAACCAAACTTGGTGAAAAAGAATGAAAGAATACAAGACACTTTCAAAAATTAACGGACCTCTACTGTTCTTAAAAGGCGTTAGTGGTGTCGGCCTTAATGAAACTGCGGAAATAGTACTGCCTTCAGGAGAAGTGCGCATTGGAAAAGTCCTTGAAATTGACCAGGACACATCCATCGTAGAATGTCTTGAAGGAACAGAAGGCATAGGCACAGATGCGCGCGTCCGCTTTTTTGGAAAGCCCTTCACGGTTTTTGTTTCAAAAGACATGCTTGGCTGTACATTTGACGGCAGGGGAAACCCGATTGATGTTCGCCCCCTTGCAGAAAAAGAAGTTGACATAAACACACCCGCAATAAACCCCTTGTTTCGGGCATCACCAAGCGAGTTTATAGAGACTGGTTTTTCTGCTATTGACGGGCTTCT
>JAGLMX010000085.1 GCA_023139785.1 Candidatus Aenigmatarchaeota archaeon
TATGAAAACATGGGCGCAAAGCTTGTGAAAGAAGTTGCAACAAAAACACAGGATGTTGCCGGAGACGGAACAACAACCGCAACACTTCTTGCACAGGCAGTGCTCTCAGAAGGGCTGAAAAATGTCACAGCAGGCGCAAACCCCATGGATATAAAGCGCGGAATTGACTCTGCAACAAACGCTGTTGTTGAATATATCGAGTCAAAAAGCTCTCCTGTTGACACTCACGAGAAAATCATGCAGGTAGCAACAATTTCTGCAAACAATGATGAAGAAATAGGAAAGCTCATCGCTGATGCTATGGAAAAAGTAGGAAAAGGCGGTGTCATAACAGTTGAGGAAGCAAAGTCTTTTGAGACATCACTTGATGTTGTTGAAGGCATGCAGTTTGACCGCGGATTCATGTCACCATACATGGTGACTGACGCCCATAAGATGGAAGCTGTCCTTGAAGACGCGCTTGTGCTTCTATACGACAAGAAAATAGACTCTGCGCAGGACATCGTACCAATCCTTGAGCAGGCTGCACAGGAAAGAAAGCCTCTTTTGATTGTGTCTGAAGACCTTGAAGGAGATGCACTTGCCACAATTGTGATAAACCTTATCCGTGGTGGGCTCAAGGTCGTTGCAGTAAAGGCTCCCGGATTCGGTGACGAGCAAAAAGACATGCTTGAAGACCTCGCAATCCTGACAGGCGGAAAAGTCATAAGCTCTGAAAAAGGCATGAAACTTGACAGCACAAAACTCGGTGACCTTGGAAGCGCAAAGACAATCCGTGTTGACAAGGAAAAGACAATCATTGTCGGCGGTGCCGGAGATGCACTCGGTATCAGCGCACGCGTCAAGTCACTTCAGGCAGAGATTGCCCGCACAGATTCTGACTACAAAAAAGAAGACATCCAGAAAAGGATGGCAAAGCTTTCAGGCGGTGTTGCAGTCATAAACGTCGGCGCACCGACAGAAACCGAAATGAAAGAAAAGAAAATGCGCCTTGATGACGCACTTCACGCAACCCGTGCAGCAGTTGACGAAGGCGTTGTTGCCGGCGGAGGTGCAACACTTGTAAAGGCAATCAAGGTCGTGAACAAACTCACAATTGAAGGCGACCAGAAAATCGGCGCAGAAATCGTCGAGCGCGCACTCCTGTGGCCTGCAAGACAGATTGCAGAAAACGCAGGCAACGAAGGCGCAGTCATTGTCGAGCGCCTGAAAGGTGAAGCTGAAAACGTCGGCTACAATGCCCGAACAGGAAAGTTCGAAGACCTGATAAAAGCAGGTGTCATTGACCCTGCAAAGGTTGTCCGAAGCGCACTCCAGAACGCATCAAGCATTGCCGGAATGATGCTTACGACCGAAGCGCTTGTTGCCGAAATTGAAGACAAGGAAAAGGGCGGCGACATGCCTGGCATGAGTGGCGGAATGCCGGGTGGTATGCCTGGTATGGGCGGCATGATGTAATACCGAATTTAACTAACAGCAGAAGCAGGGCTTTAAGCCCTGTTTCTGTTCTTTTTTTCTTTTACTTATGATACTTTCGCCCATTAATAATCGCAAATGCCCGATACATTTGCTCAAGAAGAAGAACGCGCGCAATCTCGTGCGTGAATGTCATCTTTGAAAGGCAAACAGATTTTTTTGATTTCGAAACGATTTCTTCTGAAAGCCCGTATGCGCCGCCAATAACAAAAACAGCATCAGGATTCTCTTTGATAAGCCCTGCAAAAGATTCTGAAGTAAACTCTTTTCCGCAAGGATCAAGTGCGAAAAACTCTTTCCCTTTTGTTGCTGAAAGTATCTGTCCGGCCTCTTTCTTCTTTATTTGTTCAGAGTTATTCTCTTTCTGTTCCTTAAGAGACAAAATCTCTATTTTGGAAAAAGATTTTATCCTCTTTAGATAGTCATCTTCCTGCGCACGGAACATCTTGTTGCGCCCGACAGAAATTATTTTCAGCATAATCCCTTTGAGTAAAGTCATCTATAAAAATGACAAAAAACAAGATTCTTGAGTATGGTTGACATTAAGAAACTTCGGCAGGACCTAAAACATAAGAAAGAATACTTTCTGAATGATGCAACTGATTTTTTCATATTCAATATTGTAACAATACTCGGGGTGCTTGTGTTTTACAGGCAGACCCAGGACGAGTTTGCAGCGACACTGATACTTTTTGTACTTTGGATGTTTTTCTGGAAAGAGTCTGACCTTCTCGGTAAGGTGTTTCTTGTTTCAGCGTCAATCCTGGGGTATGCTCATGAGCTAATCGGCGTGCAGGCAGGATACTTTACCTATCTTGGTGGTTTTTTCGGCGGCGTACCCCTCTGGATTTTGCCCGGATACGGGGTAATGTTTTGGGCAAGCTACCACTTTTGGAGTGTCTTTGAAAAAAAGTATGCAGTCGCGCTTGGAAAAGGAACAATACGCGGGATTATTAAGAGGATTTACGCCAATGCATCGGTAAGCATGGTAATTCTTACAGCAGCTATCTTTGCGCTCGACATTGTATTCTTTGACTTTATGCAAACCCCATTTATTATATCCCTTGAGTTTATTTTGGTTGTCCTGCTCTGGAGGTCTCTGAAGGATGCGCGCGTCGCGTACTTTGTTGCTTTTTTCACAGTGTTTGACGAGTTTGCAGGCGAGGCACTTGGGGTCTGGAGCCACCCGGTATTCTCGCTCGTCTCCCTTGCAACAGCGTATATGTTTTCACTCTGGATGTCAATGACAATAACAGATATTCTTCATAAGAAAAAAGTCTGGATGGCGCGCGAAGTGCTGGGCGCAGCAGGTGTCCTTGTCATTTTTGCAATAAATACATACCTGCGAATATCGGGTGCTGGTGGCTTTTGAACTCGTGCTTCACGGATGAAGCGCATGAAGTAACTCTTCTTCATTTGCAATTATCTGTGGTATCTCTGAAGAGCCAATTGTGTGTTTGAGCGTTTCAAAATATCCTACAAGGTCTTTCTCAGGGTGAATCGAAATAAGTGTCTTTAGCATTCGCCCGACAATCGCTGCGTGGTACTTTGCATAGAACGGAACAAGGCTTGACATGAAAACAAAAAGGTACAGGTCATCGAAAACAGATGGCGCGAACTTCTTTAGTGTATCAAGCTTGCCTTTGTATAGTATCTTAAGATTCGCCTGGTCAAACAAGACAGTGCGATGATCACTCGCGAACTTCTGCACCAGCGGCCATTTTTCAATCATGCGCGTGTTTGCCGTCCAGATTGGCTCCTGCGGTAGGGGATGGCGCTCAAGAACATAAGACGGAATCCACTCAAATAAAGGAGAGAACTTGCTTTTGTCCTGAGAGAGAAACCCATTCTCAAGCATCATCTTTACAAGCGGCT
Source organism: Candidatus Aenigmatarchaeota archaeon (assembly GCA_023139785.1). GTDB lineage: Archaea > EX4484-52 > EX4484-52 > EX4484-52 > B79-G9 > JAFCBV01. Next base: position 3,352 of record JAGLMX010000085.1, read on the forward strand.
TGCCAAGGCCAGTTTCCCTGTGGTAAAGGTAATTTGTTGTTATGCCCCACTCGCGCTGCAATGCAAACAAGGAGGCGCCTGTGCTTTTGCCTGCACATCCAAGCCAGATAAGCCAGAAATTTTTATATTCTGTAAGTTTTGCCATGTTATCCCAGGACATTAATCAAAAAGCCGTAAATAGGTTCTACAAATTCATGTGACCTCCGTACTATAAATGTGTTTTGACTAGTGAATATTTCGAAAAAGTTCTCAAAAATCGCGATTAGATAAATTTGTCACTTTTTATCAAAATCTACTTTGTGTGGAGGTATGCAATCACTATTAGCTGTCTACCATATAACTATATATATGTCTCAATACACTATTGCCATATAATGATGGTATTGCTATATAAAGCGAGATGCTGCGCAGAAAATGCGTATAAAGGGAGGATAAAAACATGAATGATTTCATCAAAGGGAGCTTATTTTTAACCGTGCTTATTGCTATTGCTTTAGTTGCATCTCCGAAAATTGATGCCGCTTCAGACACCGATGAATTCAACATCACAGTAAATGTTTCTGCACTTACAGAAGTCACTGTACTTCCCACATCTCTTTCATGGACTGCCTTGTCTCCGGGAGCCAATGGCAACATACAAAATGTGTCTCTGAGAAACACAGGCACCATAAACCTTTCATCATTTTATGCAAGC
>JAGLMX010000086.1 GCA_023139785.1 Candidatus Aenigmatarchaeota archaeon
ATGTACGCGCTTCGCGACATTGCATACACTATTGACAAGATAAAGCGCGCTAAGGACGCAAACATTGTGGTTCTTGGGGAAGACCACAAGCTGTATTTCCAGCAGCTTGCAGAGGTTATGCGTGTTCTTGGATATACGCCACCAAAGGTTGTGCATTATTCGTTTATACTTCTTCCATCAGGAAAGATGAGTACACGAAAGGGAGAAGTCGTGCTTCTGGAAGACCTCTTGAATGAGGCAACTGATGCAGCGCTTGTTGAGATAAAAACGCGATATCCTGATTTGCCTAAAGCCGAATGTGTTTCGCGCGCAGAGAAAATCGCTGTGGCGGCAGTGCGCTACGGCATCATCAAGGTCTCGCCTGAGAAAAATATTGTTTTTCACCTCAAAGACGCATTGCGCTTTGAAGGGGACACAGGACCTTATTTGCAGTACACAACAGCACGGGCAAACTCAATGCTCAAAAAAGGGAAACCTGTAAAGAAGTTTGATGCTGCACTGCTTAAGGAAATGGAAGAGCTTGCGGTCATGAGAAAACTTGCGCTCTTTCCGGGTGTTGTTGATGCATCGGCAACCACGCTACAGCCGCATCTTGTTGCAACATATATACATGAGCTTGCAGACTCATTCAATACAATGTATGAAAAAGTGCCTGTGCTGAAAGCAGAGACCGAAGGGCTTAAGAATGCGCGCCTTGCACTGGTTCGTGCAACAAGGCGTGTTCTTGTGTCAGGGCTTAGTTTGCTTGGGATTGATGCGCTTGAAGAAATGTAATTAATGTGTTTTCTATGGCCAGAAAAATAATTCCGCATCTTTCTGACAAAGAATTTTCCCGTGCTTTGAATGTTATGCCCACGGTTGTTGTAGAGGTTCTCGTAAAAGATTCTACAGGAAAGATACTTCTGGGGCGAAGAAACACAACTCCTTTCAAAGGAATGTGGCAATTTACAGGAGGCTTTGTTTACAAAGATGAAAAAGTGTCTGATGCAGCCAAACGAATTGCAAAGAGAGAAATCGGGATAGACATCAAAATAGACAAGTTTATTGGATTTTATGAATACATTAAAAAAGACCCTCGCGGCCATCTCATTGCACTTGTGTATTCTGCAAAAGAAATCAGAGGGGTTATAAGCCCCACTTTGGACAATACAGAACTGAAATTTTTTGGCAGGCCTCCGAAAAACATAGTTTCTTTTCATAAGAAAATTTTTATGGATGCTCTAAGAACATAATAAATTTTTATTACGTGCGATTGTAGCGTCACTGTGGCTTTTGTCAAATAACAATACGCATATAAAATTTCACACCACTTCTTTATTATGCAACCTATTTCCCAAGGCAAAGTAAAAGACGTCTTTGAAGACGAGGAAAAAACTCTTCTCTTTGATTTCAGTGACAGGATTTCTGTTTTTGATAAAATAATCCCGTCTTTAATCCCGCGCAAGGGCGAGTCCCTGTGCAGGACGAGCGCGTTCTGGTTTGAAAAACTTAAAGAAATCGGAATAAAAAGCCATTTCGTGCGCCTTGACAGCCCGAAGAGGATGATTGTCAAGCGCGTTGATATTATACGCGACTACGACAAAATTGATTCTACTACAAAGAATTATCTGATACCTCTTGAAGTGATATGCCGCCATTATGTTGCAGGCTCACTTTTTGACAGGATAAGCAAGGGCAAAGTGTCTGCTTCAGAGCTTGGCTTTGCTGATGGAGAGACAACTGAATACGGCGCAAAGCTGCCAAAACCGATGATTGAGTTCACGACAAAGCTTGAGCCTGTTGACAGGCTTCTTACTGAAGAAGAGGCTCTTCGGATTTCCGGGCTTACGCCGAAAGAACTTGAAGACCTGAAAAACGTAGTTCTGAAAATTGATGAATTAATTGCGGTAACTGCGGCAAAGCATGAGCTGATTCACGTTGACGGCAAAAAGGAATTTGCGTTTGATGAGAACAGGGAAATTATGGTTATAGATGGTTTTGGCACACTTGATGAAGATCGCTGGTGGGAAGCTGACGCAACAAAGTGCAGTGATCCGAAAGGAGACTGCAAAGTTAAAGAGTGCAGCAAGGAGTTCGTGCGCCAGTATTACCGACGCATAAATTATTTCAAGGAACTTGAGGAAGCGCGCGCAACAGGGATTCCTGAGCCGGACATACCGGCACTGCCTGAAAATGTTATCAAAGAAGTTTCAGATATGTATGTGCGGATGTTTGAGCGCATTACCGGCGAAAAATTCTAGTGTGATTTCTTTTCGAATGCTCAATTGACCCATGCACCGTATAGATTGCTTTTCGCCCAGGATTGAATACAACAAGTTTCAATGCAGTTTTTTAGTGAATATAAAGTATCAGACCGCATTAAAGTCCCTGATTCTGTATCCATACCAAGCCTCACATTCCGAACAGGTTCTGAAAAGGTCTTTGGGATTTGTGGGCATGATATTCTGAATGCGCACTTTATCTGATTGCTATTGAAAATGCAGTATTGTTTGAATCAGAAATGCCTCGATTCTGAACAGGCCTGTGAATGTGCTGGGTTTTTGCTCTTTTTTTCCAACTGAGAATGCAAAACTGTGCGTGATGTTTTTTTGCATCCAGATTCTGCCTTTTCGGTGCAGTGAACATCTGATGCTGGAATAATCTGATATATATATACGTATGAATGCTAAAAGCAGATTAAAGATGGTTTTGATTCTCGTGTCTGGTGTTATATTGTGGCTTGGAAAAGAGAGTATATTAGTAACGTCGCGATTGTGGCAATGACACTCCTATTTGTTCTTGCACCTTCGATGCCTGTGTTCTCTTTTTCCGATATTTTTGGGATGTTTGGGTTTCAGGACGAGGAGGCTCATGTCTTTGATTCGGAGCATCATACAGTCTGGCTTGTGTCTCCTTCGAATGATTCTTATACGAATCAGGACAATAATACCCTTTCTTTCACTTACAACCACACCGGCTCTCTTGGCGGGGTTGTAAACTGCACACTGTTTATGGATGGAACAGCGGTTAATTACGCAATTGCTGTTGCAGCAGATACAAATACAGGTGTTTATTCGAATACATCAATATCTGAGGCAGCGCATTGGTGGTGGGTCAACTGCACCAACGGCACTGCAGCAGAGTCAAGTGTTGATGTTGGGGGGAATTGGACAATAACAAGTGACACAACCCAACCATATGTACAACTCTACAGCCCGGAAAACACAACATATCCCACAATAAACATCACGCTAAACTACACCAGTTCAGATACACACTTAAACACAACATGGTATGAATACAACAGCGTAAACACAACCCTAACCGAAAATACATCATTCACCGCATTAAACAACCAGCAGTCAACAATAATCCTGTGGGCAAATGATACATCGGGCAACATAAATTCAACAAGTGTAACCTTTCTAGTTGACACAGTCGCACCATCAATAAATCTTAACTCTCCAATACACGGTGTCATACTCACCAATTCAACAGTCAACTTCAATTGGACAGCAACAGATAATAGTGATACAAACATAACCTGTAACCTGACGATAGACGGAACAGTAAATGTATCCGATATTGCTTCGCTTAATGTTACGCCGACAAATTACACAGTAGATGGATTATCTGACGGGGTTCATTACTGGAATGTCACCTGCCGGGACAATGCGAATAACAATGTCACTTCAGAAACAAGAAGCTTTGGCATAAATGCTTATCCTCTCTGTCCAGATACAACAGGAAACTGGACAATCAGTTCAGATTACCTTCTTAGTTCAAGTATACTTTGTAATTCAATTAATATATCTGATGATGCAACGCTTACCATTTATGAAACTGAAGTGGATATCCAAACAGACGAGTTTACTATTAATAACGGTACGCTGTCTCACCGTGCGAATACCAACAGTAAACTATACGGGATTAACATCACAGCAGGCAACATAACCATAAACCCTTCCGGCAGCATTGATGTCT
>JAGLMX010000087.1 GCA_023139785.1 Candidatus Aenigmatarchaeota archaeon
CCGGACGGGTTAGCAGAAGTTGTGACAAAAGGCACTCCTGCCTTCTCAACAAGCTTTGAGAATCGGTGCGCAGGGATCCTCACGCCTATTGTTTGCATGCCTGCTGTTGTGGTGCTTAGGAATCTATTATCTTTTTTCTTTACAAGAAGGGTGTATTTTCCCGGCAGGTACTTGTTGATAGTCTCTTCTGAAACTATGCAGTGTGTTCGTATCCAGTTTTTATCTGGTGCGATGACAGACATGGGCTTTTTTGTGCCGCGTCCTTTTATCTCAAATATGCGGTTGACAAGAACATCTTTTTCTGCGTTGCAGCCTATGCCGTAAACAGTGTCTGTCGGGTAGATCAGGACACTGGATTTTATTGCTTCAAGGTCTGCAAAGTTTTTCATATGCGCGCGCTTTTTTTCTGGGTGTGTCATTCTATGGCCTCATTGATTTGTGTTCACAAAAGCTCTACTAAAATATCCCTTGCCTTTTTCGTTTTCTTCACGCAGTTCTCCGGCACGCAGACAAGAACACTTATGGACTCTTTTTCCTGATCCATTATGCTTCTGCAAAAAGATGATAGTTCAAAAAGCTTGAACGTTTTGTTGTTGCGCACGATTTTGACAGGCTCAAGTGACTTCATGGAAGATATGTTGATTAGAACCTGCTCATTCGCAAGCCCTAATTTTGCTGCAAGGGCGTTTGACACCTGCCTCTGCTTTTTTGGGTCTGCGCCAAGTGCATCAAGCTTTTTTCGAAGCTGTGCGTCAATACTCCTGCCTGTTATTTCACAGGCAATCTTGTACAGGTTTCTTGAGTCAAGTGCTTCTATAAAAGGCCCTGTTTTCTCCTTGTTTTGGCGGAGTGCGCTTATGAGGTCTGTGTCGTCCATACTTGTCAAATCTTTTGGTGAGAAAACATTTTTTACAAGTGCGTTTTCAACAGCTCTGATAAGCATGGCATCTGCGGAGCGTATTGTCGGGTGAAGATATACAGACTGGAACATCATGAAGCGCGAGACAACGACAGATTCTATGTTTCTTAGTGCCTTGTAATCAAATGCAAGGCTGCCGCTAAACTTTGCAGTGTAATACAGGCGCGTTAAGTCAACCATGCCGTAGGCGACTCCGGTGAACCGGGCATCGCGCACAAGGTAGTCCATTTTGTCAGCATCAATTCCGCCTGAGAGTATGGAGCCAAGTTTGCCTTTTCCTGTTGCGATTTTTGCGACTTTTTTCGGGTCAAGATTGTGTTTCAAAAGAATTTTTGAGAGTTCTGTAGTTATCTTTTCTGCGCCAAGTTTTGCGTGGCCTTTGCTGCCCATTAGGTGGCTGTTTTCATCAAGAATGTGTGAGAAAGGAAAATGCCCTATATCATGAAGCAGTGCGGCCATGCGCACGTATGTTGTGTCTCCTTCAGAAAAGCCAAGAGACTTGCAAAGGTTGCCTGCAATGTGCATTGCACCAAGAGAATGCTCAAACCGGGTGTGCGTTGCAGAGGGATAAACAAGGCTTGTCATTCCCAGCTGCCTTATCCGTCGCAGGCGCTGCATGGGCGGTGAGTCAATTACAGTGCGCTCCAGGTCAGTGACTTTGATGTCTTTGTGGATGCTGTCCTTGATTATGTGTGTCATAAGAGTGTGTTCGCGCCAAGAAATAAATATTTAGGGATTTTTGTAAATCCTGAATAGAATTGGTTTATTGTGTTTGGCAGGTAACAAGTATAACAAATGGAATATGGTTGCTCAAAAGGGCACTATTTAACAAAGAGTTCGTCGTTACTTTACTTTTTCTAATTTCGCTTTAAGTTTTTCTATTTTCTTCTTTAACTCAATCATCTTGAGTTCGCGCCCTATTGCAAGTTTATAGAATTTTTCCAGTTCTTCAACTTTTTCATTAATTTTTTCTTCTGCCTGCTTGCGCACGGTTATGTTGTTATATATTGATACTATTTCACCGTTTGGCATTTTGTAAACCCAACTTTCCCGCCAGGTGCCCGGGTCGCGCTTGTCCTTGTAAAGAGCTTCCGGGAAATACTCTGACTTTCCGGTTCTCCAGACTCTTTGAAATACATTAAATAAGCCAAACTCCTTTACGCCAGAGAATATTTTTGTGACTCGCTTTCCGATTACGTCTTCTTTTTTTATGTTTTCTATGAGTTCTCCTGCACGATTAAAGTCTTTAAAGATAAAGTCATTGCCATTATTCACGGCTTCATATATTGCAACCCCGCTTGTCATTGTCTCAAATAATTGCATATATTTTAACTGGCTGGCATGTAGCTCTTCTTCAGCCTTCTTGCGGTCTGTTATGTCAATAAATGTTTCAAGCAGAACATCTTCGTTGTCAAAGTTGATTTCATTTACGGTTTTAATAATAGGTAGTTCCGTACCATCGTGCCGCCGGAATATCCGCTCACTGTTATCTACCTTCTGGCCTTTATCCAAAATAGGGCATTCATTTTGGTTGGCAGGGCAAAGATATTCACGACAGCTTTTGCCTAGCACGACATCCATATTCTTAACACCGGCCATCTTTATGGCGCGCTCATTAACCCATTTAATTTTCTTGTCCTTACCAACGATTGCAACTCCAAATTGCGCTTTTTCCAGGATGGTCTTTGTCTTTGTATGTGCTTGTTCAAGCGCTTTTTTTGCCTTCTTGCGCTCAGTAATGTCTCTGGATATTCCCTGAAGGCCAATTAATTTACCTTGACTATTGAGAAGCACCTTACCGGAAATTTCAAGATCCACTTCTTCGTTTTTGTTGTTGAGCATTTTGCTTTCGAAAGTAGCCTGTGCAGTTGTTTTATAATTTAGAATGGCTTTTGTAGCTCGAGTACCCGTATTTAAAAACTCTTTTTTCCTGAAATGCGAGCTTAGTTTTGTGCCAATCAATTGCTCAGGTTTATAGCCCAGTATTTTTTCAGCAGAAGGGCTTATATAAGTAAATCTCAGTTTAGTATCCAATACCCATATACAATCAATAGAATTCTCTGCCAGTAAACGGAATTTTTCTTCGGATTCTTTTATTTTTTTATCTGCCTTTTTGCGCTCAGTAATATCAAATACCCTTGCCTGAAGTACCTTCTTGCCTCTCAGCACTAACGCATCAAGCAGCACTTCAGCAGGGAACTCAGTACCATTCAAACGCCTGTGTAAATGCTCAAATCGCTTGCTGCCGTTTTTTAGTGCAAATGCAATATTATTTTTGGCATAACGCATCGAGTCAGTGCCGTCCGGCTGAGTCTTGGGTGAGAAATTGCCCGGATGCCTGCTGCAAAAATCTTCTTTGGTGGCACAGCCGAAAAGCCGCAGCGTTGCAGCGTTGCAATCAAAAAAACCTTTTTCGTCAAGGAGCATTATTGCGTCACTTGATGAATCATATAGAAGTTGGAGTTTTGTCCTAGTTTCTTGTAATAGTTTCTCAGACTTCTTGCGCGCGCTTATATCCCTAAAAATACCCAAAACACATGGTTTTCCGTCAACTTCCACAATTGCTGAATTGATGCTGACAGGAATTCGTTTTTTGTCTTTAGCCAGAACTTCTGTTTCAACAATTTGAATCTTTCCCGCAGCATGTTTTTTGAAATCATCCATTGTTCTTTTTACTAAATCTTTTGGATGAAGTTCATCAGCGCGCATTGAAAGTATTTCTTTTCGGGAGTATCCTGTGAGTTTTTCAGCTCTTTTGTTGCAATCAATCAATTTTTTAGATTTAGAATCCGCTATGAAGGCAGCATCGGCTATGGCTTCAAATAAGCCACCGAATTTTTCTGATTCTTTCTTTTTGTCGTGAAACATACTCTTATTTGCCTGTTTTTTGGTTATATAGTTTTTGTTCGTGTATCCAACCGGCTGATTACACCCAGCCCATAACCACAATCATCCCCAAAGTAAGCATTATGATTCCGGCAATTAAGTGCAGCCTTCTGATGTTTCTTTCTTTCCACTCTGTTGT
>JAGLMX010000088.1 GCA_023139785.1 Candidatus Aenigmatarchaeota archaeon
ACAAAAACGTGGTGGTAGGGCAAAACATATTAAGGCTTATAAAACTAAAGCACCTATATGATTTTAGATATTCGGTCAAAGAAACTTGCCTTCTTAAAACAGCCGCATGCGGGGTGTTTAAGATGAACGAAGACTTCCTGCGTATACCTAAAGCAAGAGTTCGCGCCCTTATCGGAGTTGGCGGTCGGACTAAAAAAGAGCTTGAAAAGAAGTCAGGCAGCACAATTGAAGCATCGCGCGAGGGAGATGTCACTGTTTTTGGTGAGGATCCGCTCTCGGTGTTCAACCTGAAAAACGTGATAAAAGCAATCGGGCGCGGTTTTTCAGCAAAGGATGCATACCGCCTTTTTAGCGGGGATGAGACACTTAGCATAATAAACGTCCCCGAGATTGTAGGTGAGCGCGAGAAAACAATTGTTCGCATGAAGTCAAGAATAATTGGCTCCGGCGGAAGGTCAAAAGAGCACATAGAATATGTGACAAACACCAAAATTGCGGTGTATGGAAAAACAATTTCCATCATCGGGAAACATGATGATGTTGCGGATGCTGAAGGGGCGATAAATATGCTTCTTGGCGGTGCAACGCACAAAAGCGCGTTTGGCGCGATTCAAAGAAAAAAAGTATTAAGGGAATAGTTATGGCAACAATTGAAAAACAGGTTCATGCAAACAAGTTGGCAGAAAACCACAAGGCAATATCTATTGCCGAGTTTTTTGAGAAGAACAAGCACCTTCTTGGTTATGAGAATCTTCAGAAGTCCCTTCTTACTGTTGTAAGAGAGGCTGTTGACAATGCACTTGACGCGTGCGAGGAAGCGCGCATACTGCCTGAGGTTTATATTGAAGTCCTGAAAGTAAAAAATGAGCGATTCAAGGTTGTTATTGAGGACAATGGTCCGGGGATTGTTAAGAAAAATATCCCGAATGTTTTTGGCAAACTTTTATTCGGATCAAAGTTTCACCGCCTGCGCCAGAGCAGGGGGCAGCAGGGAATCGGGATTTCCGGGGCTGTGCTTTATGCCCAGCTGACATCCGGAAAGCCTGCAAAAATATATTCGCGCATTAATGACGGGAAGACACACATTTATGAGCTTAGAATTGACACACAAAAAAATGATCCTGAAATAATTTCTGAGAACATGGTTTATGGAAGCGGGCACGGAACCAGAATTGAGATGGAAGTGAAGGGACGATATGTTCGCGGAAAGCAGTCTGTGTATGAGTATTTACAGGAAACTGCGATAATGAATCCTTTTGCAAAGCTTGTTTTTGTGGATCCTGATAATGAAAAATTTGATTTTGCGCGCGCAGTTGATGAGCTTCCAAAAGAGCCGCGGGAGATTAAGCCGCATCCGTCAGGAGTTGAGCTTGGTGTTCTTATCAGGATGCTTAAATTGACGTCATCAAGAAACATTGTTGGCTTTCTTACAACCGAATTTTCAAGAATCGGCAGAGGAACTGCTGTTGAAATATGTGAGGCATCTGGAATTGACCCGCGAATAACACCGACTTCCCTCACTCGTGATGAGGTTGAAAAGATGCACATAAGCCTTGGAAAGGCAAAAATACAGAGGCCGCCGACGGATTGCCTTTCGCCTGTCGGGGAAGAGGCAATTGTTGAGGGCATCAGGAAAGAGATGGAGCCTGAATTTGTTACTGCGGTTTCCCGTCCGCCAAATGTTTACCAGGGCAGACCATTTCAGATTGAGGTTGGCATAGGATATGGAGGACCCATACTTGACCCACAGAATGCTATACAGTTGATGCGCTATGCAAACAAAGTGCCTTTATTATATGAGCAGTCCGGGTGCGCAATTACAAAATCAATAATTCAGACGGAATGGAGACGATACGGTCTTAGCCAAAGCGGAGGGTCTTTGCCTTCGGGTCCTGTTGTTCTTACGATTCACTTTGCATCTGTTTGGGTGCCTTATACTTCCGAAGGTAAGGAAGCAATTGCATCATATCCTGAAATCATAAAAGAGATTAAGCTTGCACTGCAAGAGGCTTCGAGGCGGCTTGCGCTTTTCCTTGGGAAGAAGAGAAGGGCGGGTGAGGCGCTCCAGAGGAAAACTATTTTTCAAAGATATTCATCAGAGATTGCGGACGCAATTTCTGTTTTGACAGATAAGCCAATAGAGCCAATAAAGGCAAGCCTCGATTCATTGATAGAAGACAAAATGAAGACAATGGATCTTGGAGATGCTGCTGCAACTGCAGAGCAAAAACCGCCTGAGGATGAGAGCGACGACGGCGGAGAGGACAATGGATTTAATGGTGACGAAGAAAAAGACGAAGATAGTGAGTGAATATTATGACTACTACGGACGCGGAAATAGACGATCTTGTCAGGCGGCTTGGAACTGTTGGCAAAGAGGTTATGCAGCAGATAGATGACAAAAAGAACCCCTCAATTTCAATACTGACGCGTGCCCTGAACAATGTTTATTTTGACAAAGAGCAGGGATTGATTAAGCTTGGGGACAAGACGCAGAGAAGGTATTATTTCAATCTTAATCAGGCAAAAAAGTTCATGCAGACGCTTCTTGTGGCAAAGCAGATAAAGTGGCTTCTTGAGCAGAGAAAGCCTGCACTCAGCACCCGTCAGTTGTATTATACTCTAAAGCACTCAATACCTAATTCAAATGAGAACACTTTTGACAGTCAGCAGAAAGAGACAGACCCAATCATTGAGGACATCGAGGTTGTGGTGGACGCGCTTCGTGAGCAATTGAAGCTTATTGCAACACCTAAAGGTGTGCTTGCAGGAAACATAATTGTCAAGGACCAAAACGGGGACATGCTTGACTTTTCAAGAATGGGTTCTGCGGGAGGGGCAGTGCCGCCGATTGTTGAGGAGTATGCTTTTGATATAAAAGAGTGCAAGGCAGATTTCATACTTGTTGTGGAGAAGTTTGCAGTATGGAATCTTTTGAACCAGAGTAGGTACTGGAAAGAGGCAAACTGCCTGCTCATGACAGGAAAGGGCCAGCCTGCGCGCGCAGAAAGAAGGCTACTTCATCGGATTGCAAAGGAACTGAAAATACCTGTGTATATTTTTACAGATATGGACCCGTGGGGGTACTACATATATTCTGTTTACAAGCAGGGCAGTATAAACCTTGCTTTCTTTTCTGAAAAGGCAGGGACTCCGCAGGCAAGGTATCTTGGATTCCGTGTGAGTGATGTAAAGACATTTGATGTTCCAAAGAGCGCATACATCAAGCTTAAGGATGTTGACTATAAGAGAATCAAGGAAATAGAGGAATACGACTGGTTCAAGACTCCTGCATGGCAGAAAGAGCTTAAGGAAATAAAGGCGTTTGGGCACAAGGTAGAGCAGGATTCTTTGGTTGCAAAGTCTATTGAGTTTACAGCAAAAGACTATCTTCCGATGAAGATTCGGCAGAAGGATTTTATTGATTGATGCCTTAGCAGATTCTTGGCACAAGATTTCCTGAAGGCATTGGCAGAATTCTTTCGCCAAATTTTGTTTTGACTGTTACTGTTTTATTGTTTGTGACTTCACCGATTATTTTTGCATCGGGGTTGAACTTCTGAAGGGTTTTTTCTGCATCAATCGCGTCTTTTTTAGAAACTATGCACACAAATCTGCCTTCGCTTGCAATGTCATAGGGACTTAGGCCGAGAATTTCGCAGATTTTTTTTGACTCTTTTTTGACTGGAATTTTTTCTTCATCAATTATAAAGCCGCAGTTGTTTTTCTTTGCGAGTTCGTTTAGGGTTGCGGATATGCCGCCGCGCGTTGGGTCTCGTGCTTGCTTGACGAATTCTTGATTGAGGTGATTGCTTTTAGTATTGGTTTTGCATCGCTTTTTATGTTCGCCTTGTATCCAAAGCGCTCTGTGAGTATTGCTGCGCTGTGTTCTGCGATTGTGCCTGAGACAATGACT
>JAGLMX010000089.1 GCA_023139785.1 Candidatus Aenigmatarchaeota archaeon
AAACGAAGGCATTTGCCGTCTTTTTAGAGAAGTATATATCATAGCGAAAATTTATAAATAGATGAATTTTGGCAGATGCAACAATTTGTAGATGAGGTTTCTATCTGGTGATGTTTGAGCCCGTAGTTTAATGGATATGACGGCGGCTTGCGGAGCCGTAAATCCGGGTTCGAGTCCCGGCGGGCTCGTTAACACATATAAACTGCAGAAACCCATATTTGTTTGGTATCTATGGCTGAGCGTATAAATGAGAGTGAAGTAAACCGCCTTCGTCAGATTGTTGGCATGGACACGCAGACAGTTCCTAAAAAGGACAATTGTGTAGAAGAGCGCCGTAAAGAGGCTTTTTTTTCAGAGCCAGAACCAGCATCCGCAGACACCACGCTTTTTGTAAAGATAGATGACCATGAACTTGTATCAAATGAGCTTTCTAAGTCAAGACTGGATATAAAGGCTATGGCAAATACTATTGAGCTTCTCGGAAAAGCTGAAAAGCTCAAAGCAGAAGCAGTTGCGCGCATGGAAGAAAATCTTAACATTCTTGATGCAAAGATAAAGGATATTGAGCCAAGGCTTCAGGCACCCGAGGGCTTATCCAGGGGTGAAAGGGCGCCTTCCGGCACAAATGCCTATTCGGACTCTCTTTCTGACCTTAAGACAGAGCTTTCACGGATAAAAACAGAGCTTAAAGACACTGGCGCATAGTTTAGTGGCTTAAATTTTGCCTACATAGAGTTCTTGGCGAGTAAGTGAAAGTGTTTTAAATTTACAGATTAAATGTTCTGCGTAATGTCTCAATAATCCCACAAATACAAATAGTTCGGATTTTCGGGTTCATTTATTAAAAATCATGGAAACTCAACAATGTCTGGTGGCGTGATTTTTCAAGTTTTTTGGCAGTTCACATTGAAAGATTGCGAGCATATCGCTTTCGTGCCCACAAGCCAAAAATCATGAAAATCTATTGAGAAGTCGGATAAGCTTTTCAAGCTTTTTCCCGGCTCAACTCGAAATTGAATTGAGCTTGCCAATTTCGGTTTCGCTCGAAAAAGCCTCGGACAGCACCCCTTGTTTCAGATCCGAGGTCATGAAAATCCACAAAGGATATTGGATGGGCTTTTCAAGCTTTTTAATGGCTCGCACCAAAATCATAACGAGCGTGCTGATTTCGGGCTCGCTCATTAAAATCATGAAAATCTACTGGGAAGTCGGATAAGCTTTTCAAGCTTTTTCCCGGCTCAACTCAAAAGTATTGCGAGCGTGCCACTTTTGGCTTCGCTCGGAAAAAAACGCAGGGGTAGCCAAGTGGTCAACGGCGGCGGACTCAAGCACAAATTCATGCGCATTAAACAAAGCGCACATGTTGTGATATCCGCTCTCTTAGTGGGTTCGGGGGTTCAAATCCCCTCCCCTGCATCTACAGTGAGTGAGTCCGCAGGCAGTAAGCTCGTCATGCCTGCGAGATGAACCGCTGGAGATCTGAAAAGCTTACCAAAGGCACAGTAGATTTTCATGCTTTTTGGGAGCAAAGTATTACAAAGCATAATGGCTTTGAGTAAAAACTGCGCTACCAAAAAAGTCTATCCAATTTTGCAGTGAATTTTCAAAATTTGCTTAAACAAGACTTCTTTTAAAAATTCATGCCAAGATAAGGGTATGCGCATTTTTGTTCTTGATGCAGATTATGTTATTGAAGACAGTATGCCTGTTATTCGTCTTTTCTGCAGAAGCGAAGGCGGAAAATCGGTTGTTGTGTATGACCGGACCTTTGAGCCCTATTTTTATGCGATTGCAAAAAAAGGCGCAAAATCCGCCAAGAAAAAAGTTTCTTCGGTTTCTGTTTCTGATGAAAAAGGGATTGCTTCTGTAAAGCGCGTTGAGGTTATTGAAAAAATAATCGGCCTTAAGGAGAAGAAGCTGTTTAAGGTTTTTGCGAAATTTCCGTTTGATGTGCCAAAGCTTAAGGATGCTGTTGCAGCACTGCCTGAAATCGAGGGCGTGCGAGAGTTTGACATACCTTTTTTCAAAAAGTATCTTATTGACAAAAAGATTCTCCCGCTTTCATGGGTTGATGTAATGGGCGATAAGATCGAATTATCTCTTAGTGCAGACACAGCACTTGATGCAAAGAACGTTTCTGCGGCAGGTATCACAGAATACAATCCATCTCTTTTTGCATTTGACCTTGAGACAATACTGGAGGATGGTGCAAACAAAATTATTATGGCGAGTGTCTGCACAGATAATGGCTACAAGAAAGTCATTGTATATGAAAAAGACAATTTTTCAGAGTCCATTCATGTTGATTCTGAAAAAGCAGTGATTGATAAATTGGGTGCGCTCGTAAAGGAAAAAGACCCGGATCTTGTGTTAACATACAACGGGGATTCTTTTGATTTTGATGTTCTCAAAAACAGGGCAGAGGAGTACGGCACTGTTGTGGATTTCGGGCGCGACGGGCAGGGTGTGAAGTACCAGAGAAAAGGGCGAATCAATGCAGCGTCAATTCGCGGACGAGTGCATATAGATCTTTTTCAGTTTGTGTCACGAATAATGCGCCCTACAATAAGTTCTGAAGTCATGTCACTTGACAATGTTTCAGGAGAGCTTACAGGCTCAAGAAAAAAAGACATGACTTGGGAGACTATGATTGAGTCATGGCAGAATAAAAAAGATCTTGACAAGCTTGCAGAGTACTGCCTTAATGATTCTGAAATCACAGTCGGCCTTGCAAAAGCTCTTTTGCCAAACATTTTTGCACTTTCAAGGCTCACAGGAAGCACACCTTTTGACACGTGCAGAGCAACTTACGGGCAGCTTGTTGAAGCATACGCTCTTAGGCGGGCATCCGGATTAAATATTGCGGTTCCGAACAAGCCGACACAGGATGTTGTGCGCGAGCGCATGGAAATGGACAAGTTCCAGGGTGCTTTTGTTGTTGAGCCTAAGCCGGGCCTTCACAAAAACATTGCGCTCTTTGATTTTCGAAGCCTGTATCCATCTATAATTGCATCTCACAATATTGAGCCTGACACTTTGAATTGCACGTGCTGCAAGAGTAAAAAGGAAAACAGGGTTCCCGGAACAAACAGTTATTTTTGCACAAAGCAGAAAGGGTTTATACCGCGCCTTGTTGAAGAGCTCATACGCGAGCGCATAGAAATGAAAAAGAGAATGAAATCTGTTGATAAAAAAAGCGAGGAATATAAGTCACTTAATGCAAAGCAGTTCGCGGTAAAGACGCTTGCAAATTCTTTTTATGGGTATCTTGGTTTCGCAGGCTCGCGCTGGTATCTACGGGAGTGCGCGGAAGCGGTCACAGCATTTGGCAGGCACTACATACACAAAGTTATTGAAATGGCTGAGGGGCGTGGCCTAAAGTGTATTTATGGAGACAGCATAACATCAGAGCGTTTTGTCACTGTGATGGACAAAGACAGCATTGTACAAATAAAAAATATTGAAGAGCTTTTTTTGGAATTCATGAAGAAAAAGCAGTCTGCCGGAGAAAAAGAAACAGTAATTCCAAAAGGTTACAGGGCATTGACGCTAAATCAGGAGACGGGCAAACCTGAGTGGAGAAAAATAAATGAGGTACTAAGGCACAAGACCGGCAAAAAGATATTTCGTGTAGGCCAGAAATACGGAGAAACAATAGCTACAGAAGATCATTCAATCATGGCAGAGCAAGATGGCATTGTCAGCGAGACAAAGCCGCAGGATATGGCTGGCAAGAAAATGGTGCCTGTGTGTGATGTGCCTGAAATAAAACCGGTGAGTTTTATTGATTTTTACAAAATTCTTTCAGAGTATTCAACTGAGGTGACATACAAGAAGCAACAGAAAATCTCGAAGATCCGCAAATCAGGGGAATGGCTGAGTTTTGGGTGGACAAATAGAAAAAGC
>JAGLMX010000009.1 GCA_023139785.1 Candidatus Aenigmatarchaeota archaeon
TTAAACCCTGCTGACAGAAGCGCGCCACGAAAACCAACAACATATAACATAATGACTTATTGAAGTAAAAAAAGTGGGCAAATCAACCGTTCGGTTTTATGCCCACAACGTTTCATTTTTATTACAGCCAGATGTTTTGTTTGACCTCTTCATCAATCACCACAAGGAACGTTTCTGATTTCAACCCTCTGTATTGAGCCGAAACAGTGTATGTCCCGGTTGCCAATTCAACAGAATACTGCCCGGCCGCGTCTGTCTTAGTGACAGCAACTATATTTCCAAGTGAATCTTTGATTTTGATTAGTGCCTTGGAAACAACAGTTCCTGAATCGGAAGTGTCACTAAATACCGTGCCGTACAATGTAGCTACAGTTAACTGTACTGGTTCTGATACAATCACATCCCATATCGCAAAATCGTCCCCAATCCATAAGACGACGCTGTGATTTCGAGCTTCGCTAGGAGTGAACTCGAAAGATGAGTCTATTACTCCTTTTTCATATGTCACATTTTCTCTGTTGACCTGCCAGGTTACATCTGAAAATGTCTCAAATATGGCGGAAAATGTGACCGTTTCACCGAGGTACAACTCAACCACACCTGTGTTGGGTGTAGTGGACACGATACGCGCTTCCGCTGATACTACAAACAACGAAAGCAAAAGTAGAACAAACAATATTTTTTTGTACATCATATACATATCCTCCAAATTCTGTTTACGCATTATTGTTATTTGTTATACTGGTAAAAAATGGGCTACCAGAATAACAAAAAATAAGTGTGCGCATGAAACGTCAAATTTCTGACACTTCTATCTGGTGGTTTTATAATTTAAAGCTTTCGCTTTGTCAGAAACAAATCAGCGTATGATAAAACCAAAATTAAAAAAAAATAGACTGGCAACGCACAGGCACTGCCGAAAAGAAGTTAACTTTTTCTTAAATTAAGCACGAAAATCTATGCGGGTGGACAAATCCTATCATTGCACAACCCAAGGTCTTCGATACATTCATATAGCACTGTCGGATCTCTGCAAAGACTTTCCACGCAAGTTCTATCGAGAGTAAATGTTTGACCATCACTATTCGTGCATACTAATGTTTCTGGTGGCATTACACCAGTTATCTCATATATCGCAGACTCTGCCAACTCAATCAGGATACTTGCTTCATTGGCAGGGATGTGCTTTGTCTGATCCGTGACCTGTGCAATAAGCTCATTAAGTTTCTGGACTGCTGTTTCTGCGTCTTCTATATCAAGTGCCCTGTTCGCAGCCAGAACTTTTGACGCAAGGCTGTTTAGAATGCCTTTGTTTGATATTTCACTTGCTGTGGGATTAAGAATTTCATTTGCAAGCGCAGATAATTCGCCATGTACATCAGCTTTTCCAAGCTTTGTGAAATTATTATTGTTTGCGTATGAGAGAACAAGTATTCCGATAAGTACTCCAATGCCTGCTGAAATTGCAAGTTCTTTGCTAATGTTTCGTTTCATATGATTCCTCTATACTTTTTTTGTCACGCCAGTATATAAATCTTTGAAGTATGGTCAAGACCTAATGGTAACTGAGCAAACTTCGAAAAAAACAAGTTGCCTTGACTATATATAGGGGGTTCGCAAAATAAGGAGCCATGCGCCAAAAGCGTGCTCTCGCAGTGGTAGTTCTACTATTTTCACTTATTGTTCTTGCTCTTTCAGGTATTTCTGTTTCATGGCTTGGATTTCCTTACAGCACGCAGAGGACATGTCCTGATACATGGAATGGCCAATCTTGTAATTATAATGGTGCAGGCACAGCTGTAGGCATAGATGATGCTATTAATGTTGGTGGAACCTGCGATGGCAGGGAATATTGTTTTACATCCTGCCCTGGCGAGAACGTACGAAATGTATATCTGAACCAAACATACGCTCTTTTTGGTCAGGTGCTAAATGTTACATGTGAGTTTAAGCAATATTATTCAGGTTCCGCAGAAGACGAAGAGTATATATATTACTATAATGGCACTGGTTGGCAAGAGATATACAGCGGTTCTGCATCATCAGGCGAATGTACTTATGCAAGCCAATATTGTGTCATCAACAAGTCTGCTCTGGTTACTGTTGCTTCCTATGAAGGCATGCATGTAGTTCGATGCATAATAGACTATGACGGTGAATCTGATAGTTGTGCAAACGCTGGTGGATATTACGACAACGACGACATAAACTTCACAGCAGTAAAGCCTCTCGAAAACATAACTTCTTACGAGCTAAGCGTTTCTGAATGGGCAAATGTACACCGGGCGCAAAACATCACAGCCCATGTGCAGTGGAACAAGGACATTAACGAATCAAATCTAGTGCACATGGGAAGCGGTATTGCAATGTATTCTGTTCCTTCGCCGTACACAGGAAACTGGACAAACTACACTCTTGTTCTTTCAAACACCACAGAATTTAATCACACCGGACCCGTCACGGTAGTCTGGATAAATGCCGTAGATAACTACGAGCAGTGGGCTCAGATTAACGATGCCAAACATTTTTACCTCTGGAGCAGCGCAAACATAACCTCTGCTGAACTTTCAAGAAACATTACATACAACGGCACTCAGGTAGATTTTTCATGCACTGTATTTGACAACTACACACACATGCCGGTTTCTGGGTACAATGTATCTTTTTACAGAAATGGCACATTTTTTGATAACAAATTCACAGATAGCACAGGTGTGGCAGAAATAGAATCAGGCACAGGCGCCGCAACCCCGCCCGAGAACTGGACATACACATGCAACATAACTGAAATGCCCTCTATTTATTACAACTCGTCATTTGAACAAAGTATAATCCTTCAGATTGTTGACCTTGGCGTAAGCATTGCACCGATTGAGAACACAGGTTTCGGTGCAAATGTCACAATCAATGCAAACATTACAGGCAATGCAACCGGAATAACAGATGCAAATGCAAACATTTCATATTATAATTATACTGCCGGACAGTATGTGTGGGAGGAGGTGTCTTTGTCTGCCATAAAAACATATTCTCAGACAAACACAGAATATTCTGCCAACTACACCCCAAAAACAGCAGGGATGCACAATGTAACTGTTGAGGCTCAGGCAGAGAGACATCCTGATGAGCTTGAATCAAGAATCGCCCGGGACACAACATCTTTTGAGCTCGGCGGAGGCGCGAACATAACAAATATCTCGCTTTCAGACAGCACAATATACAACGGCACATCAACATCAATATTTTGCCGCGTCGCAAACAACTATTCCGGCGAGCCGGTAAATGATTACAATGTATCTTTTTTCAACTCCACGCATTATCTTGGCATGGGCCGAACTAACTCAACTGGTTGGGCAAACATAACTTATAATGACTTTACAGAAAACCCTCCTGTAGCAGAAACACTAAAGTGCAACATAACGGACATGCCTGAACTTTTCTACAATGCATCCTCTGAGAAGAGTACGACATTGGATATTGTTGACATTGGCGTAAATCTTGAGCCAATATCTAACGCAGATTTCGGTGACAACATCACAGTAAAATTCAATGTAACCGGAAACGCAACTCAGTTAGATTCGGTTGTTGCTTCAGTGAGATATTACAATTATTCTTTGAATGGCTACACAAGCGATATTGTTGTGTTGGCATCAAGCATCACACATTCTCCGACAAACACAGAGTATTCAGGAATATACACTGTGGTGCAGTCCGGGCCTCATGAGGCAACAGTTACTGCAAACGCAGTTAGAACCGCGGAAAACGAGACTTTATTCAATGTCTCATACGGCATACCTTCCATCTCATTCACCTTCCCGAACTTCCGGGTTCTCACAAACCAGTCATTTAACCTGACAGCGAAAGTCTTGGCAATAGAAGGAGACATTATAAATCCGGTGCTCATTTTAAATTTCACAAATGACAGCATGATGAATATAAGCGCGAGCGAGTCATACACAAAGAACCTTATTGTGAACATCACAAACGGTTCTTATGAGTGGTTTTCGTGGAACTCTACAACAAACGAAGTCGGGCTTCTGCGGGCAAGCATAAACATAACAACCAACGACAGCACCTCTTTGAATTATGACGCTCCATATAGTGTGCTTTTGCCGATAACTTCTGCCGGCCCGGATGAAATAAACATAACAGGCATTGAAACATTCATCGTCAAAATAGTCGGAAACACAACCAATATTATGGCAGCAAACTTCACTGTCGAAAAGCCGTATTCCGGTGGAAATGAGTTTTTTTCAGGAGCGCTCATCGCAGTTGAAGAGGAAACAACCTGCGTTGGCATTGGAAGCGAAACCGGTAATGTGGCAATTGATGCAAACACTTCGTGTAGCGGCGGAACATGTGCCCTTGCAGTTGATAACAGCACGAACACCGCATGGCTTCAGAACACACAATACAAGTGGATTACAATCAATCTGAGCCAGCCATACACTGTTGATGCCATTGAAATTGTCTGGTCCGGAACCGAGACAAACACATCTATATATTACAAACGCAACTCTCTTTTTGAAAGTGACAGTGTTGTGTGGAGGCCGTTCAATGAATTCATGTATCAGGATGCACCTGCGAATAAGAACACGACTTTTGTAAAAGCGCAAACACCGTTTACCACCGATACTCTCTTCATAAACGATTCGTCATCTGCCGCATCAGGCATTCAGATTTACGAGGTGCGGATATACCCGATTCTTGGAAGCGCGGACAAGTGCTATATTTACGAGGCAAATTACACCTCTTTGAATTATTCAGGCACACATCTTGTATCATCCAATGTCACAACACAAAGCAGCACAGGAGATATCGTGTCAAATTCAAGTTTCTTTGTTGAGTTTGGTACGCCGGTAATTACAAAAGGCGCAACATTTGAAGAATATCCGAAAGTGAGCACATCATATCTTTACGGGTTTGATATATATGCAGAAGGCGGCGACCTTAGGGATATAAACGCAACACTCTTGACGTTTAATGACACAATAATCAATTACACCGCCGGAGAAGGCATCTCGCAGAACATAACATTCATTGCGCGCAGCAATACGAAGTTAGTTTCGTGGAATCTGACCACAGGAGCTATCGGCGACAAAACCACGAACATATCTGTTGTCGCAAATTCATCTTCAGGCCTTGGCGGAGCAGGTTATAAAGACGCCAATGTTACTGTGATTTATGCAGACTCAGAAGCTCCTGTAATACATTGGTTTTCAATTTCACAAAATAAGATAAATTTGCGTCAAGGCATAACCGTTACAGTCAACGTATCTGATAATATTCAGGTAAGACATGTCATTGCTGAAATTACCGCGCCTGAATTTTCATTCAACACAACAAACAGCACGGACTGGAAGGCTGAAGGATTATGGACTATTTTGATTGACTCGGATTTCATTAACCAGACAGGGAATTACTCGGTTAAAGTGCATGCAACAGATGTTGGAGATAATATTTCTTCAAGCCAAAGCAACACCACTTTTACTGCATACGATACATACACTATTTCGCTCAGCACAAACTACAGTGCATACAACAGGGGCGAGAATATAACATTTGCAATTGATGATGTGAACAACAACACAGTCCAGGCAGCAACATGGATTGTAAATGAAACCATTGCAAACAACACCACAACAATTTTCAGCGGGCTTGCGGACGAGCATATTTACACGTTTTCAAGCAACAAAACTTCGGGCGCATACACGCTGAATATATTTGTCAACAAGTCAGGCAACACAGGCAACTACACTAACAAGAGTGTTTCTGCCACTGCATCACTTGAAATAGAATTTACTTATCCGTCTTCTGCAAGCACATTTCAAAAGAACACGCCGTTTGACCCGCAGCCGAAAGTGCGTATTAAAAATATCCGTGGCGAACTTTTGAACTATGCTGTAAGCGTCAATTTTTCATGCCCTAATGCTGCAGGGCTTTCGTTGTCATACATTGCAGACCTAAATTATACAAGAAGTGCATCTCCATTTTGCGCGTCATCTTCTTCTGCAGGTGCGTCATTCAGCATAAATGCAGAAGCATCAGATGTATACAACAATACCGGAGTCTCGTCACTTCAGCTTTACACATCTCCTGATGCTGCACTTCCTCCGCCACCCCCTGGCGGCGGAGGCGGAGGCGGAGGAGAAACCACCACAATCTATGTGAACCAGACATCAAACGAGAGTATTTCGCCATACATTCCGCAAAAAACACATGGATTCAACATTTCAATAAATCCAACACAGGTGAGCATCATGCAGGGGATGGAAGAACTCATAATAGCGTCTCTTGCAAACACAGGAGATTTTGACCTGACAATTCAGTTAAGAAACTCCAATACTAGTTTGTCTGTAGACTATGCAAAAGAGGTTTTTCTAAAGAAAGGAGATGAAACAGATATTCCGATAAAGATTCATGCGAACCTGTCATTGCCACCCGCAGAAGAACTCGTGACAATATATTTTAGTGGAGGCGGCATAGAAAAAAACAAAGTATTGAAGACAACGATTCTTGAAAACTCTAATTTGTTTGCATTAAATGCCGTTCTTTTGGAAATCGCTGCAATTAAAGAGAAAATAGATGGGTATCGCGCACTGGACTTGAATGTTTCAGGCATACAGAGCAAAATAGATTCAGCTATTTTGCACATAGCTTTAGCAACAGATGCATTGAGTGTTGGTGATGTGGATGCATTGGCTTCATCGGTTTCTGCAGCCCAGGAAGAAGTGAATTCCGCAAAGAACAGCCTTCGGTTTTATGACGCAAAGAGGTTCGTCGAACAAAAGAAATATGTTCTTCTTGGGCTTGTTGTCGGATTAAATGTGCTTCTGTATTTTGCGTCAATATTTTTTATGCCTTACATGGCGCGTTCAAGGAAATTATACGCTCTTCGGCGCAGGGAAAAGATTTTGGTTGATGCCCGAAAGACAAGCGAAACACAGTATTTTACAAGGAAGATAAATGAGGCAACATTCCAGAGAATAATGGCTGTGGATCAGGATAAATTATACAACCTCAGAAGCGAGGCAAAGCGCATTGAGGAAGAGCTTCATCTTATGAGGCAATTCAAATTTGATGAGATTCAAAAAAAAGAGAATGATTGGAAGACAAAAATGCATGAGTCCGAAATGGCAAAGGTCGTGGCAGGCATAAAAAGCGGTACTCTTACAGAAAGAGAAGTGCATGTGTTTGATAGAAAAAAGACAAATCTATTTAGGCGCATTCAGCAAAGAATATCTGGTATCTTCAAAAGCAAGCCAGTCAAAAAGAATGATTGAAAGGTGATTTTATGGAGCGCATTACAACAGGAGTTGAAGGCCTTGACGAAAAGATGGAGGGCGGCCTTGTCGCAGGCTCAATCAATCTTGTCGCAGGAAAAACAGGAACCGGAAAAACACAATTCTCATCAAGTTTTCTCTATGCAGGAGCATTGAACAAAGAGCCCGGAGTCTACATAACAACAGAGGAGCGCGAGCAGGACATAAAAAATGATATATACCACATGTTTGGATGGGATCTTCAAAAGCTCGAGGATGCGCGGCTTCTCAAGTTTGCATCAATAAAGCCCATATTTCCTGACAAGCCAATTAGTGATGAAATCAACAGGGTTACGCGCGCGTACATCACGAACGTGTCAAACACCGTGTCAAACACCGTTCGGACTACCAGGGCAAAGCGCCTTGTCATTGATTCTGTTTCTATTCTTGAGATGTTCATACAAGACCCATATCTTGCGCGCGTTGCACTTATGGGACTTACAGAGCATCTTCGTGCACTCGGTGTTACAACAGTTCTCACAGGAGAAGTGTCAGAGACAAGCGAGGGCTTAAGCGGGAGCGGCATAATAGAGTATCTTGTAGATACTGTAATTCGACTGGATTTTGTGCCTGTGTCCGAAGAGTTCAAGCGCACTGTGACCATAAGAAAAATGCGAAGGACAGACCACTCTACATTAATACACCCATTTGAAATAACTAAGAAAGGAATTCGCATTGTAAAGTTTTGACCCAATAAGTGCAGACACTCAATATTTCTAAAGCACAGGAGTGACATAGGCTTCAATTGCTGCGGCACCGATAAGAATTGTGGTGCATATCCCGAACATTAGAAAAGAGTCTTTGATGATGCGTATGTCATGTTTTCCCCGGATAAGCCCGACTGAAAGAATTCCTCCGGAAATTGCGGCAATGAAGTATGCTACAATCTCAGGCACACCATGAAGTGCAATAGACATAAGGGCATCAATATGCCCGAAAAAAAGAGGGTACATGTGTATTTTGCTGAATTCTTTTGCAACAAGTGATATGAAAACCCCGATAACAGAAGCATTCCATGCGAGGATAAAAAGCCCTCCTGTGCCAAAGAAAAAGCTTGCAATAAACGCGATGAATGCAACGCGAAAGTTGTTTTGAAAGATTGTATCAAAACTGCCTCCAATGGTGGCGCGCCCGACAGCTCCGTTTATGCTTTCTATGGTATTTATCTGGTTCGAGAAAAGAATATCTGACACACTTCCGGGCAGGATTGTAAACCAGAAGGATGTTGCAAATAATATGCCGAGAAAAAGAAATCCATATATTTCAATTATTCGGCTATGCCTTTTAAAAAATCCAATATTGAGATGCTCTTCGCCTTCATCAATCACTTCTTCATCCTGAAGTATTTTTGCTACAGTCGGAACTGATGCAAGAGTTACAAAAAACAGGAAAACAAGTGATGCCTGGGCGGGAAATATATAGTATGCGACAAGTATGGAGACCGAGGTTATAAGCATACCGTATATGAGCATCTCAACGGGCTTTGATTCGGCCTGTGAAGGCAAAATAAGTGATTCGAAAACCATGAAATATATGGGTTTGAGCTAATATATAATGTTTTAAGTTCTCAGTTTAAATCCTCTGTTGGTATTTATGGATATTGAAAAGACACTTCTGGAACTCAAGCCAAAGGTAGATGCGCGCATTGAAAAATATATTGCAAGAAGTGCATCAAAAAGCTATGCAGAGTTCGTTGGTGGAAAAGCATCATTTTCTCATGATTTAGGCGCAATTGAAAACGCAATTCTTAAGCCGATTTGGAATCTTCTTGACAGGGGAGGAAAACGATGGAGGCCTGCGTTATTTCTTTTTGTTGTCGAAGCACTTGGCAAAAATCCGGACAACTATTTAGATTTCGCAGTAATCCCTGAAGTTGTGCATAACGGCACACTCATGGTAGATGATATTGAGGATTCTGCTGAACTTCGCAGAGGAAAGCCATGCACTCATAAGCTTTTCGGCGAAGATGTTGCAATAAATGCGGGAAATGCAATGTATTATTTACCGCTTAAGGCATTAAGCGAGCACAAAGAACTTGACAATGTACTACTGGCGTGCGCATATCGCATCTACACTGAAGAGATGATAAATCTCTCAATAGGGCAGGCAATGGATATCTGGTGGCACAAGGGAAACACAGAAGGGCTGAATGAAGACAAGTACCTTCAGATGTGCGCCTACAAGACAGGAACACTCGCGCGCATGGCAGCGCGCATGGCAGCTGTGTTTGCAGGCGGGACAAAAGAACAGGAGATGGCACTAGGCATACTTGCAGAAAGAATAGGTGTTGGTTTCCAGATACAGGATGATGTTCTTGACATTGCTCTTAAAGACAGGAAGGCATTCGGAAAATCATTTGGCAATGACATAAAAGAAGGTAAGCGCACTCTCATGGTTGTTCATGCAATGCAGAACGCGCCAAAAGAAGATGCAAATCGCCTTAAGGAAATACTTGGCATGCATACCTCTGACAAAAAGCTCGCAGAGGAAGCAATCGCAATTTTAGAGAAAGCAGGCTCAACAGAATATGCAAAAAAGCGCGCAAACGAGCTTGTTGAAAATGCATGGAACGACGCAGCAGATGTTCTTCCCGAAGGAAGCGGCAAAGAGAAGCTACATGCACTGGTTGAATTTCTTTTGGAAAGAAAGCGCTAAATTCCGTATTACCACCCCACCTACATTTATATTCATTTCGGCTCAATTAAATCCGGTGAAAACAATGTCAGGTGAATATCTTCATAAGC
>JAGLMX010000090.1 GCA_023139785.1 Candidatus Aenigmatarchaeota archaeon
CCATAAATACAACCATGATAGAAGTTCTTCTTTTTGCAGTAGCTCTTGCAGGAACCGCCGCAGGAGGCTGGATTGATTTAAAGACAACCGAAATACCGGACATCGTCCCGGCATCAATGGCTGCGCTCGGCCTCGTTCTCCACATAGCCAACGCATATCTTCTCGGAAGCATGTTTCCCATTTATGCCGCTTTTGCCGCGGCAATAGGATATCTTACATTCGGGTATATGCTTTACTACACAGGCCAGTGGGGAGAAGCAGATGTTTTACTGCTCGGGGCAATTGGTTTTCTTCTGCCTGTTGCACCATTCTTTTTCAATGCAACCGCAGCAGGCACAATCTGGTATGCATACCCTCTAATCTTTCTCCTGAACACATTCATTGTCGGAGGCGTCTATTCAATAATTTACGCATTCATTGTTGCCTTCCGCGAGAAACGCGTCATTAAATCATTACATGCAGATATTCGCGCAAACACAAAAAACTTCGCAAAAATAACAATAATTTTCCTTGCCGGCTCTGCTGTTATCTCAGTATATATTTCAAATTATATTGTCAGGCTCCCCGTACATTTTTTCATGGAGCGCGCCCTTATGCTTTTACCTGCAATCATACTGCTTTTCCTTGTCTATCGATTCGCAATTGTAGTTGACAAAACAGCATTTCGCAAAAAAGTATCCTCAAGCAAACTTCAGGAAGGCGATGTGCTTGCAGAGAGTGTAAGCGCTAAGGGGCTTAAGATGAACGGCAAGCTATTCATTGGCCTGACAGAAGATCAGATACAAAAAATACAAAAAGCAAAAAAGACGGTCTGGATAAAAGAAGGTATAAGATACGGCCCCACATTTTTCCTTGCACTTGTCGCAACATGGCTTTATGGAAATATTCTTTTGGTTGCAATGGTGTGAGACTTACCGTATCTTCGCGCCACAGGAAACATTTTCAACATACACTTTCTTGCCCGCGCACACAAGAGCGCCGCCTAAAACCACAACACCATTGTCTTTTGTGGTGGCCATCGTGTTTTTCTGAAAATCCTCAAACAAGAAAACATCAACAGGATTCTGCGAAACACCTTCTGCTAACACAACATCACCAGGTTCGGCATCAGAGAAAAGCAAGCTTAACTGCTTGCCATCATCAGCAACCAAAACCATTCCCTGCGACTCAATACCGCGTATTTTTGTAGGCTTGATGTTTGTCAGAAAAACAGCCTTTTTATCCAAAAGCTCTTCTATTTTGTACACCCCCTTTATGCCTGCAACAATCGCGCGCTTTTCCCCGCCAAAGTCAACACCAAGGACATAAAGCTTGTCAGCATTCGGATGCTCAACAGCAGAAATTATTTTTCCGGTGCGTAGTGCCATTCGCACAAATGGATCTCCCTTGTCTTCAGTCTTTGGCTCTACAGTATCTTTCTTGACAGAATCGCCCTTTTCCAAAATCTCGCCATCCTCAATTTTTTTGAACAAAGGTGTTGGTTCCGAAATTTTCTGTCCTGCAGAAACAAGAGATGCGGCATCGTCCCAGGAAGCGCCCTTACTTCCAAAAAACCCCTGAAGGGTTTTTGCTGTATCAGGTATAAACGGCTCAAGAACAACTGAAAGCACCCCTATCGCCCGCGCGCAAAGATAAAGCGTTGTATCGCACTTTTCCTTTTTCTCTTGAATTGTTTTCCAGGGGCACGCCTCATTGAAATATTTGTTACACTCATGCGTAAACGCCATAATTTCCTCAAGCGCGCGCTTAAGCTCAATAGCATCCATATGCTTTGCCACATTTTCAGGCAAAGAATCCATTTTTTTCTGAAATTCTATATCTCTTTCATCAAGTGCAGAAGGTTTTGGCACAACCCCTTCGTACCTTGCTGAAATAAACGTCAAAGTTCTGTGGACAAAATTTCCAAACGCATCAGAAAGATCTGAATTGCACTTTGACTGAAACGCACTCCATGAAAAATTGACATCAACCGTGCTGTTAGGTGTTGATGTTGTAAGATAGTACCGAAGATAATCCGGCGAAAAACGCGCGAGGTAGTCTTTCAGCAGTATGAATGTCCCGCGGCTCTTGCTCATCTTTTCAGAATCCACTGTAAGGTAGCCTCTTGTCGGTATTGCCGAGGGCAAATTAAGTCCTGCTGCCATCAAAAGCGCTGGCCAGAAAAGATAATGAAAATATATTATGTCTTTTCCGATGAAATGAACTATTCTCGAATCTTTGCTCTTCCAGAAGTCTTCCCAATTCCTGTTCGCGCCCTCTGCCCACTTCACAGTTGACGAAACATATCCAATCGGCGCATCAAGCCACACATAATAGTATTTGTCTTCCTCGCCAGGAATCTTGAATCCGAAATAAGGGCCGTTCCTTGTTATATCCCAGTCCTTCAACCCGTCCTTTAGCCATCCGGAAACATAGTTCTTTACCGATTTCTGAAGGTTTTTGTTTGACTCAAGATATTCCTTAAGCCTTTTTTCATAAAGCGCGAGCTTAAAGAAGTAGTGCTCGTTCTCTTTTTTGATAGGAGTTTTGCCGCAGATTGCACACTTCGGATTCTTAAGCTCCCCTCCGGCATGAGTCTTTCCGCATGCCTCGCACACATCACCATACTGGTCACTTGCGCCACATGCAGGGCACTCTCCTTTGACATATCTGTCCGGCAGATACCTCTTGCAGTTTTCACAGTATGTCAAAAGAACCTTTTTCTTAAATATCGCGCCCGCCTTGTTCGCGCACTCGAAAAAGTAGTCAGACATCTTTTGGTTCTCAGGCGAATGTGTGTGGTAAAACATGTCAAACGAGACACCCATTGCATCAAAGTCCTTTGAGTGCTCTGCGTGAAATTTCTTAACAAACTCTTCAGGCTTTACTCCGGCCTTTTCAGCATTTATCTGTATCGGCGTCCCGTGCTCGTCAGACGCGCACACAAACACAATATCGTTTCCCTTAAGGCGATGGTATCTTGAGAATATGTCTGAGGGAAGATAAGTTGACGCAAGATGCCCTAAATGCAGTGGCCCGTTCGCATAAGGAAGCGCCGCAGTAACAAGTATTTTCGCCATATCATCACCAGAAAACTTGACATTGAATCCTTTAAATATTATCGGAAAAAGATATTATTCCATGCGCATAGTCTATTTCGGGCATTTCGGGAAACTTCGGGGAACAGCAGAGGACTCACTTGAAATCCGCAAGTCAACGGTTTCAGATGTAATAGATATTATTGAGAAAAAAAGCTCTGGCTTCAGAAAAGAATCAAAAGGGCATGATGCGCTCATTCTCAAGAATGGGGTAAATATTGACGGGCTTCACGGAACGAATACAATTCTAACGAATAACGACACCCTATCGTTCGCGCATAAGGTCGTTGGAGGGTAATAAAAACAGAATCTCGTTTGTTTGACTCATTTATGCATTATCACTTATTATTTCGCTTAACCGCTGCTGATTAAAAAGTATATAAACCACAACCACCCCTTAAAGTACTATGAAGCAAAAAAGATACCCTGAAGGACACTTTATTGAGTGGGGCGTTGCTCTTGGGCTTATTCTGGGAGTGCCAATTGGGCTTGCTTTAGGTAACCTTGCTTGGGGTCCTGCAATCGGAGTTATTCTTGGAATTTCAATAGGCTTTTCATTAGAAAAACAAAAAAATCCAAATCCGCGACAGTTAACAAAAGAAGAAGAAAATGTTATGAAAGGAAATATGACTGCAATATTGTATTCTGGGACAGTTATATTTCTAATTGTTTTGATGTCCTATCTTGTTTTTCATTGATGAAAACTGCTACTCAAAATACGCTAGTGCAGGGGAAGGGATTTGAACCCTCGAATGGACTAACCAACCGGGCCCTGAACCCGGCGCCGTTGACCGCTTGGCTACCCCTGC
>JAGLMX010000091.1 GCA_023139785.1 Candidatus Aenigmatarchaeota archaeon
ATATTCTCCTCAGCAATACCGGATTACAAGCCTAAGGACGTCGTTTCCGGAAAAATAAAGTCCTCCGGCGGGCTTGAGGTACTGGAGTTTGACCACACTGAGAAAATCATAAACAAAGTCCGGGACCAGTGCCCTGAACTCTGCATGGCAACATTCAAGCTTGAAGTCGGCATAGCCAAGGCCAGCCTGCTTGAGATTGGGTGGGAGCGCCTGAAAGACTATGATGTTGTGGTTGCAAACTTGTTGGAAGACATGTCTGAGAAGGACCACACAGTTCATCCGGCCTTTGTCATGAAAAAAGACGGTACTGTAGAGCTGTCAAGTACAAAGAAAGAAACTTCAGATATGTTGCTTGACGCTCTTGCAGAGCAATTCATAGAACAGACCCCACAGACAGAGCTGTTTGACTATTGGTGCCCGCGAACCGGAGTGTCAGCTTCATCAGTATCTGAACGCGCATAGGTGAGAGCATGTGCACGTTGATATTGGTTTACAAAGTGCTGGACGGGTTTCCTGTGGTGCTTGCAGAAAACAGGGACGCCCATCTAAAATCTGTTGAAGTGCCTCCTGCAAAAGTGTCTGTGCATCCAAAAACATATGCCGCAATAGACGAAAGGTCTGGCGGAACCTGGTTTGGAGTGAATGAGTTTGGTGTGGCCTTAGGGCTCACCAACCTTCACTCTATGACAGATGCGATTAAGCCGACAGGCTCACGAGGGCAACTTTGCCTTGAAGCATTAAAGCAGCCGAGCGCCAGAGACGTTTTCGGTTATTTGCATGATGTGTATGAGTTCGAGCGATATGCGAAAGTGAATATACTGGGCGTTGATGAAAGTGACGCAATCCTCACTATGTGCGATGAAGAAATAACCTCTGTTGAGTTTGATTGCGGCATACATGTGCTGACAAATTACAATCTGGCGCACTGCCCGGAAACTGTGAAAGAGGTTGACCTGAGGATTGATTCAGAGCATAGGCGAACACGGGCATGTGAGTTGGTTGAAGAGTATGGTCTCAAAGACGTAGGCGACATGGAAGAAATGGTTGATATACTTGAGACCATACTTAGCGACCACGTGAAAAGCGACCACAACAGGGGCACAAAGTACAAGCAGTATTTCACAATATGCTGCCACGGCAATGAACAATATCCATGGAGAACAACGTCGTCTTCGATAGTTGCACTGTCTGACAAAGGTATTGGGAAAAGCAGGTATTGGTACTGCGCAGGGAATCCGTGTGAAAGTGATAACGAATACATAGAGTATTCGCAGATTTTTGAATGATGAAAGACGCTTTGAATTTTGAAGAGTTGTTCGTTATATCATTTTTGGCAACGTGTGATCGTCGAACAATATTTAAACATATGTATTCATTTAAGAGTGGTGATATTGTGGTTCGCATATCGTTTGATGAATATTTTGATATAATAGACGAATCAACTGCAGCATATCTTTTGAATAAATATGGCATGGTTACAGACGTTAAAGAAAACCGATCTTTAAGAAGCGGTGTTATCAGCTTGATAGAACCTCATGTGAAAGGCAGTGGAACTATTCTTGATGTTGGCGTTGGACAAGGCGTAAATTCATTATTCTTTCTGAAGAACGGCACTATTGACAGGTTAATTGGTATGGACAATAATCCTGAAATCCTAAACGTGTTTTTACAAAATGCCGAGATGCTTGGTGTTGATGATAAAGTCGAGGTTGTTGAAGGAGATCTGACATATGGACTGGATACAAGATATTCACCTGATTTGATACTGTGTATGGATATGCTTTACAGTAATTCTCCACCAGTGTTTGGAAAAAATTCGGGTAATGGCTTTTTATGGTTGGACAATAATATTATGGTGGGTGCCTTATCAGATGCAAAAGCATATAAGATTATACTCACTCGTTTTTGTGGATGTACTACGGGGATGTGTCCTACTCCCTATGAGATGAAAAATGATTTGGAATATGTAGATTATCACATTGTAGATTTTGGAAGCAAAATATGTGGTCCTTATGCAATAGACCATGCGATTGCTACCCGCCGTTCTTAATATTGCAGGGCGCACAACGCCTACCTATCCCCATACTTCAGCACAAACTGTATCCTCTGCATCACAGTCACTACAGCAAGTATTGCGCCAACTGCTACTATCGATGTCAGATAAATAGGGTTGTAAAGCCCTGCAAGCATGCTTGCATATATTACGATGAGCCGCTCAGGGCGCTCGAGTATTCCGCCCATCAGCCACAGCTCTTCCTTGAAAATCACTTTTTTGTGGTCAGCGTATGCGCGCACAAATGAGGTCATGAAGGTTCCTGCTGAAAGAAGAATGATGAGCCATAGCTCCCCGGAAATATGAAGCATAGGAATCCCATAAAGGTAAAGCCCGAGAATCATAAGAAACTCCACAAAGCGGTCAGTCACCCCGTCAAGAAATGCACCGATTCTTGTCACAGTCCCTGTATGACGCGCAACTGCGCCGTCTATCAAATCCATTAGCCCGGCCATTACAAAAAGTATAAATCCTGCTGCAAGGTTTTGCTGTGAAATAAAATATGTCCCGAAAACAGCCGGAACTATTGAAAGCAGAGTCCACTCAACAGGTGTAATTGGTATTTTTGAGAAGAGCCTGCCTGTGTGGTAGCTTATCTTTTTTGCAAACTTCGGAAAGTAGAGCTTTATCATAGGACCCCTGAAAAATATGCACGCCTTTGTTAATGTATTGTGTGCCTAGGTTTTCTACTGCACTGCGCCTGTTGAATCCTTTCCATATAGCCACTTGAGGAGTGCCTGATATGCAAGGATTTTGCTCTTCTGCTTGCCGAACCATTTGCAGTAAAATGAGTTTACGATGTCTGCGGTTCCTGATTCACTGCGGTCAACTGCTATCTTTCCAAGGCGCACCATGTCAACAAGCATTCCTGCTGCTGCCGGGCTGTCGTTCACTCTGCCGCAAAGATATATCTCGTCTTCTGCGCCATTGAAACTTCTCATTGGAAAGTGCATGAAAACTGTTTTTTTGTCGCCAAGAGGTGAAAGGTATCCATGCGGTTTGATGTCTGATTCAAGAGGGTATCCGAGTATGTCATTTGCACAGCTTGTTTTTGTTTTTTTCTTGCTCTCATTTCTTTCTGCATCCTGCAGGCGGAAGAAATCCATGTTGCCGCCCCAGTTCGCGCCGATTGCACAAAGCATTGTTCTGTTGATTTCCTTGTAATGCTCCATGAAGTCTGATAAGAATCTTGACTGTCCTGAGCTTATGTCGTCTCCAATCAATATGGACTTTGTTTCCTCTGCAAGCTCTTTGAATACCGGGCTGTTTGCAACTTTGCTTGGTATGCCGTTTATGTGGACAATTCCACGGCCGCGCTCTTTTGCTGCCATGAAGGAAACGTATGCATAGAACATAGAGCCTGTGATTTTGTCCTGTTCATTGTTTTTGATTATGCTTTCAAGTTCTGCCATGTCCTTTAAGTCAAACAGGGCTTCGGTGCATGTAACCAATATTGTGCAGTCAAGATCGTTTTCGATGATTGCTTTCTTTATTACATCAGCAGCTTCTGAAAGAGTCATCCTCTTTTCAAGGCCTGCTGCGTCTACGGGCATGTTCTCGACAGATTTAAGCTCAACACCCTCAAGTATGCGCGTGTTTTTCAGTGCAGGCAGGTTTTTCAATTCAGGGTACATGCCAACGAAGTCAGACATTGTTTTGCCTATTTTCTTTTTGTCAATATCAAAAGTTACCGGAACCTCGATGTCCTCTATATTGTAGCCGGGAATCTTGTTTGCAAGAGGCACGCCTGTTGCGTCAACTTCTTTTGCTTTGATGCGCTCAAGACCAACTACAAAAG
>JAGLMX010000092.1 GCA_023139785.1 Candidatus Aenigmatarchaeota archaeon
CCATTCAAGCGCCTCCTTGCGCAAGGCATGGTCTTAAAAGGCGGAGTAAAGATGTCAAAGTCCCTCGGCAATGTTGTTGACCCAACAGAAATAATCAACAAGTTCGGTGCAGACACAGCAAGGCTGTTCATGCTTTCAACAGCCCTGCCCGAAAAAGAGCTTGAGTGGGATGACCGTGGGGTTGACGCATCAAACAAGCTCCTTGCGCGCATCTACAATTTTGTTGAGGAAAATAAAGACAAAATCAATCAAGGTAAAATAAAGACAAAAGACCTTGGGCAGAGTGCAAAGTATCTTTTGAGCAGGACAAACAGCACAATCCGCGATGTCAAGGAGGACTTTGACAACTTCCGCTTCAGCTTTGCCGCAACAAAAATAACAGCGCTCTTCAATGACGCGCGAGACTTTGTAGACTATGCAGAAAGCCCAGATGAAAACGAGCTTTCAGTTTTTGCAAAAGCAACAGAAACCGTTATAATTCTTCTTGCACCTTTTACTCCGCACGTATGCGAAGAGATGTGGGAACTCATTGGCAAAAAACAGATAATTTCAAAAGAGTCATGGCCCAAGCACAATGAAAAAGAAATTGACGAGGTTTCTGAAAAATACAGGCAGTTCGCAGAAAAAGTCGTAGAAGATGTTAAATCCATAAAGAAAATTTTGCAGGGCACTGCAAAAAAAATCACAGTCTATGTCGCACCAAAATGGAAACACGATGTCTACGCCCTTGCAGAAAAAAAGCCAAAGAACCTTGTAGCAGAAATCATGAAGAGCGCAGACATAAAGAAGCATGGAAAAGATGCTGTGAAGTTTGCGCAGGCATTGTCAAAGCGCCCTGTTCTGGTTGAAGTGCTTTCTGCAAAAGACGAAATGGATGCACTTACAGGACACAAGAACTTTCTTGAGCAGGAACTTAAAGCAGAAATTGAGCTTTTGCCTGTTGATGGCAGTACATCAGAAAAGGCAAAGAGAGCCGAGCCGGGAAAGCCCGGGATTGAAATACTGTAGATTTGTACCAATTTATGGTTAGTATTTTCTATATCTTTCACAGACCTTCTGGTACTTCTATATAGGCCAAAACCGCATTTTGAGACTGTGCCAAACATTTAAATAAATAGTTACTACTATGTAGTATAACATTGCTTGAAAACAAAACAAAAAAACCAGAACAACAAACTATCGATTTACGAAAAAACAAGATTATTTCCTACAAACAAGAGATATTGGAGCCAAAAAGGAACAAAAAACAAAAGATGAATAGCATGAATATTCAAAAATACATTATTGATCACACAAAAGAATACACTGAAACAGTAAAAGCAATCATCGAATGCGAATCAGAACTCATTAAAGACCCCATAAACCACGGAAAAGAACTGTATGAATTTGCCAAAAAAGAGTGGGAAGACGCAACAGAATTCTACAACGAAGCCATTCGCCCAATACCCTCTTATTTAAATATCATAAAAAAATACGGCAAAATCAGAATTATCGATATCCCACGAAATACAAGAGACACTCAAAATTACGAGTTAATCCCAATAATCCTCGATGAAGTCTCCAAAGCAAGCAAAAACTCAAAATGGATCTCAGACACATCAAAAATACTCACAAACAAGGAAATAATCAAAATAGTCGAAAAATACGAAGACGAAGCAGCCAAAAGTGTTATTAAAGGACTAGGAAACGATTCAATCAGATACTACATCGAAAAACACAACACAGATGAATCAAGCAGAACCAAAGTAAATCAAACACTATCAGAAATTGCCGAAATCATGGCAACACCTGAAATAGCCGAAACAATCAATAAATACAAAGGCGATAACTCCTGGAACATCGCTAAAAATCTAAGTCGTACTATCGAACACATAAATACAGAGTACCCCAACCCCGACGATGAACTCGATATTGTAAAGTATTTTATCGAAACAGTAAAAAATTACAAAGATGAACCAGCTGTAGCTATGTCTGACTTATTTATGAGGCTCGTTCTCGATAATCATGATATTGACAACATAAAGATATTTTCAGAGATTATGAGAACAGAGGAATTAATTGATTGCTGTAACTACAATAATTACCTTGAGCAATTAAATGATCAACACCATGGAAACGCAATTCTCGAACCACTAAGCAGACTCGCAATCAATACAAAAAACAAAGAAACAATAAAACAAGCAGCAGAGTTCATAGAACTATACAAAAAGATAGATCCGAGTTTGACAGCAAACATAACAAGAAAAATCCCGTTTGATAATCATTATACTGGTAACCTCGCAAACCTACTAACACCAATATCCAACATATACCACAAAGATTCCAAGACATTTGAAATTATTAGCAGAAATATTTCAGATATAATGGATATTTTTGGTGACAAAACAGGAGACTATCTAAAATATATAGCAAA
The DNA here is from genome assembly GCA_023139785.1 of Candidatus Aenigmatarchaeota archaeon. GTDB lineage: Archaea > EX4484-52 > EX4484-52 > EX4484-52 > B79-G9 > JAFCBV01. The sequence goes on from JAGLMX010000092.1 coordinate 2,414, forward strand.
AACCAAGAGCCGAGGAAGTATCAAAACAATTACAAGCATTAAAAATACTAAATACGTTGCAGAACAAATCAAGAAAACAACTCTCAGAAGCCACGGAAAAAAGCAAGTAAAGAAACTGATAAGTCTTGCCGCTTATTTAGATGTTAACCGCGAACTTGAACTAAACCCGGATATTCCACAAGACCTGAACGACGCACTTGAAAGCGCCAGAAATACATTAGAAGAATACATGCATACACAAAACATAACTGACCTAGACGAGGGCATAAAATTTATTCCATGGATAAAAACCAAAGACGAAACAGCACTCAAAGCATTAAGCGGCGAGAAAATAGAAAAAAAAGGATTCGCAAAAACATATCATCTGACAAGCAAAAACAACATCCCTCTGAAAGACCTCAGAAACGACATAAAATCCTACGCAGAAATGCTCAAGTTAGACATTGAAATAAAAGAAGACACAGAAGATTTAGAGTACATAAAAAATATCGCAAGACAAATCATGCAGGAAACAGACAGAAGAAAAGATATTGACGAAGACATATTAGGAGAAATAAAGCCCAACATAAGCAGAATACTAAACATTACACACAACGGCAACAAAAACTATGTCCTATGCATCGATCCTTCAGACATCGAATCTCAGATGGAAGCACTGCAAAACATAGGATCTTGCCTTTCACCAAATGGAAGTATGTTCGGATGCACACAAGAATATATGAAAAACCCAAATATTTTCTGGTCAACAATCAGGGAAGATGACGAAGACGGCAACATAGTCGGAAGAGCCACAGTATTCATAGAAACACCAATAATAAAACATACAAAACGTCTCAGAAAAATAATCAACCAAATTAGGGGTTCAGAAAACACAGAAAACAAAACTCGAATTACACGAGCAAGTAAAGTATACTCCCATATTCCCATAGGCGAAACTGAAGTAGACGAATTACTCAAAACATATGCAGAAGAAACGAATCTGGAGTTTATTGAAAATGGAACGATGTTCGTTGAGGATCTACATTGGATTTACGATGATTTCGTAAGTGGAAATAAGGGTAAAGTAAAAATCAGACGCAAAACATAAAACACACACCACACAAAAAGCGCAAATTTCCAAAAGCCCTGATTCTTAAGCGCTAACAAGACATTACACATCTTAGCAACAGCATAATGCTTTCTTTGCACACACAAACACAAATTAGGGATTGAAATTCATTCTTAAGGGTCGCACTCATCTATAAATAAAACAGAACAGAATTCCTGATATGGCGCTTGCTACGACATCCGGCCTCCCAATCGCATGGGACAACGAAAAAAAAGAACTTTCTTTTGCAGGCAAAGTACTGACACCGGACATACGCACTGTAGAGCAGATGCGCCCTGTAATCCATGACA
>JAGLMX010000093.1 GCA_023139785.1 Candidatus Aenigmatarchaeota archaeon
CGGCAGGCATTCGCATCTTGTTTACTGATTTTAGTGCCTCGAATGTTGCCCTTGCAAAATTCAGCCTTGAGCCTGTATTCCCGAATGAGCGCGCCCAAACATCAGTTATTCCTGCGAATTGCATAAGCTTTTTCATTTCGTGTGCAACACAAAGACCAAGACCAATCGGTGCAGGGAGTAATTCCACGCTTATTGAGCCTGAACGCCCCTTTACCTTGAATGGAAGTGAATGTTTGCCTCCGCAACCGCATTCCCATGAACCGCAACCGCGTATTATTGGAACCATATGCAGTTTTGCCTGTCTTTCAGCTTTCTGAATAGCTCTTTGGGCATCTTCCCCGGTTGCATATCCCATCCCTAAAAGACCATTGCAATTTCCTGCAATAACTAAAGCATGAAGCGTCCTTCTGCGCCCTGACTTGTGCATACGTGTTGTGACCCTAACAGAGGTTCTGCTTTTTCCGCCACCCTTGCCCGGCATTCCTCCGGTCCTGATAAGATATGTCTCAAGTTCAGGAACAAGAACTTCTACAATTTCGGGTTCCCTTATAATGAGGCCTTTGTCAAATATTTCGTCAATAGAGGTTATTTCTCCATTCATGACTTTTCTTCCAAGCCCTGTCTTCGGCACCCAGTTTGATTTTGCATCTACCATAATAATCAACTCACTCGCTATTTATCTTCGCCTTGGCTTTTTCAAAGGCAGATGTTGTCTTTTCATTTATATGGCTTCCATTGAGCCGGGCCTCAATAGGTAAAACAGTTTTTTCATGAGGTATTTCAAGCCCGCCATCTACTGCGCCGGCAAGTGCGGCAAATACGCGCGAGCCTTTGATAGGCGTATGTAATCCTAAGTCAAGAATTGCTGTTGGCATCTTCTTCTTTACAGCCCTCTTTGCGCACAAAAGACCTGTGAGATATGCTGACGGGATGTTTTTAGTGTATTCAGTCCACCCGAAATTTTTGAGCTCACTGCTTGTTGCGCTTGCAAGAGTTTTATCTCCTTCAAGAACATATTCTACAATTTGAGCAATGACTTTTTTCCCTGTCACTCTAATGACAAGCCTGTGCTTTCCTGATGCCAGAAGATTAAGGCGTTTCTTGTAGTCTGTCTTGCCTTCTTTTCTTCTTCGAAATGATGCTACGTGTCTTGATTTCATAATATCACTTTGTTTTTTCCTTCATTTTGCCAATGTATTGCTTTAAGTATGCAAGGCTCTTGAAACTGCCGCCGTCAGCAGTTCGGTATAATTTACGGTATTCTGCAACGGTAATTTTCTTATTTTCCTTGTAACGTCTCAAAAACGCCCTTACTGCACGAATTGTCTTCATCCATGCCTCTTTTTTCGGCTCGCGCGTGTTCTTAGTTCCCTTGCGCCTGCCATGGCCTTTGCTTCGGCCTTTCTTTTTCTGCGCAAGCTTTACTTTTGCCCGGGAGGTGCTGATTCCTCTTGCAGGCAGAGCAACGATTGTGCCTTCTGAGATCATCTTTCTAATATCATTTTTCGTTATTGCTGCCGCCACATCAGCGCCCTTCATAGGGTCAATTTTTACGCGCCCTATTCCGACACCAAGAACTTCTGATGCCATACGACGCTTGTTTCTAAGATTCATTTTGTCACCATAATTACGCTACGATTTTTCAATTGTTTTCAAATTCAAACTCACTATCACCAACAGACAAGATGAGTTCCGGTGTGTATTCTGTATGGCATAAAGGGCACTCAAAAAAGTTTATTCCCTGTTCCTTTCTTTCGGTTCCAACTCTTCCGCAACGCGGACATTGCTTTTTGCCGACATTCATGTAATTTGCCACACTTAACAAAGTACCACCTCATTTTTTCTTGTCTTTTGCTTCAGCGCTTTTCTTACCACCGTCTTTCGTGGGTTTCTTTTCTTCCTTTTTTGTTTCTTTTGGTTTTTTTACCCGGATACGCGGGTTTAAAATATGCAGTCCCTGCTTTTTTGCCTCACGGACAACCCCGATTTTTTTCCTGTTGCCAACTGTTGCTGCAATCCGGACAGCTACTTCTTTTCCAACATCTGCAAGGTCTTTAAGATTATATACGATAACTTCAAACATGCCTCTTGGATGCATTCCACATACAGCCTTTGGCGAACCATAACTTGGTGACGGCCTTGCACCCCTCAGCCTTCGGCGAATTTTGTTGTCGCGCCCTTTTGCACGCCTCCATCCGCTTCGCGAGAGCCTTTTTATCTTGTTTGCATCAGTACGAGGGAAGTCAGGCTTTTTACCTTTTATAGCCTTCCTTACCTCAAGATCTTTTTTTGTGTCTGCCATAATCATCTAACCCTTTGAAGCTATGTAAATGCCGTCATGAAAAACGCGCAAATCCTTTTTCTTTTTCCTGCACGCCTGCTCAACGTTTGCTGCGCTCTGTGAAACATCTTCCTTAGCCGGACCGCTTAGAGTTATGTACTCTTTTTCGATCTTGACCTCTGTGTCTCCTACAACCCGTGCAGTGCGTGTCCCCTTCTCACCCATGAAGTTCGCTATTATAATGATATCGTTTTCTTGCTTGACAATCATAGGAAAGTGGGTAAATATGATTTTCATTTTATATTCATAACCGTTTTCGACACCTATAAGCAGGTTCTTCATGTGTGCAACCCATGTGCCCATAACAGCCTTGTCTTTTCTTGCTTTTGACGAAGTGCTTATTTTTATTTTGTCTGAAACATCAAGTGCAACGCGCGGATGCCTGAACACCTTTCTTGCGATTCCTTTAGGGCCCTTGACATTAAGAGTATCTCCTTCTTTTGAGATTTGCACTCCTTCAGGCATGTTAAGTGTAATTTCCATAAATAACTCACCATTAGTAAACATAGGCTACAAGAGCGCCCCCGATTTTTCCTTTTATTTCCTTGTTGCTCTTCACACCATTTGATGTTGAAACAATAAGCATACCAATGTCGGATGCCGGCAAAAATCTTTTTTCCCATGAAACATACTCGGTTTTCTTTATGAAAAACCGTGGAACAATTGCCTTGCAGTCATTGAGTGTTCCTGAAAGCACAACCTCTGCAAATTTTCCGCGAATTGTGTCTTTTATTTCAAAGTCTTTTATGTAGCCGCCCTTTTTCATTATGCCAAGTATGTCTACAAGCAGGTTTGAAACGTGCCCTACAGTACATGTTTTTTTACTTGCTTTCTCTGCGTTCTTTATTGCAGAAAGTGCGTCAGCCAAAGTATTATGAAGCATTCAAATCACCATCAACTGTATTTTTTAAACCCGATTGTATTTGCAATTTCACGAAAGCAGCGCCTGCATATGTATAGATCATATTTGGTTATTACACCCATGCCGGTTTTACCGCATCTTCTACAAACCGAGTTGCCAAGACCGTGGTCGCGCTCAAGAGGCACATTGTGCTTCTTGAATTTAGCAAGCTTTGCCGGTTTGGATTCAAACATTTTCATAGATTTTCTGTGGTCGCCCATATTATATCACGCTTATATTTAAATTCTTTTTTGCAAATTCAATTGCTTCTTCCTTTTTTATCCTGTGCGCGGGCGAAACACATGACTTTTTCATTTTTCTTCTCTTTATGCGAAAGCCCGGCCGCCCCAGTGTAACATTTATATTCATTCCGATAACACCGAGCTTTGGATCATATTTTTCTTTTGGAATGTCAAGATACTCTTTTATGCCGAAGCTAAAATTTCCCTCACCATCAAAATTTCCTGCATTAATTTTTCTGTCAAGTGCCTCAACAACGCGGTTCAGGAACTTCGCGCCTTTCTCACACCTCATTGTGACTTTGACACCTAT
>JAGLMX010000094.1 GCA_023139785.1 Candidatus Aenigmatarchaeota archaeon
CATTTTCACAGAAAATGCTTTCAAGCTTTTGCTGATGATTTGCTATCAATTATGAAAGAAACACTCAAACAACACCAATTTATATAGAACTCCAAACATATGTCTTTACATGCATCACAAGATTTCAACAAATGCGATTCTGATTGCCGCGATATTTTTAGTCGTGACTGCATCCGGTTGCGTTGATAACGAAACTACTGTTGTAGTCGACAGCAGCGTGACTTCAGAGGACGTAAACAGCGTCGTAAACGCCAATAATCAATTTGCCTTTGACCTTTATTCCGAATTCAAAAGTGAAGAAGGTAATGTCTTTTTCTCACCATATAGTATTTCAACTGCACTCGCAATGACGTATGAAGGCGCCAAAGGCAAGACTGCTGAGGAAATGCAAAACGTGCTTCATATTCCCGAAGATTCGACAATAAGAATGCCGGCATTTGCAAGAATTTACAATGAAATAAACAAGGGAGATAAAGAATACGAACTCTCTACTGCAAATGCTCTGTGGGCACAACAAGATTACATATTCCTGGATGAATACACCAACAATGTGGAAAAATATTATGGTGGAAAAATAACTAATTTAGATTTTATAACCGAAACTGAAAAATCTCGACAAATAATTAATACGTGGGTTGAAGACCAAACCAATAACAAAATAAAGGATTTACTTCCGCAAGGCGTTCTTAATGCCCTAACCCGCTTGGTTTTAACAAATGCAATTTATTTTAAGGGCACCTGGACCAAACAATTTGATAAAAAAGACACAAAAGAAGAAGATTTTACAACAAGTTCAGGCCAAACTTCAAAAGTCCCTATGATGAGTTTAACCGGAGATAATGCAAAATTTAATTATGCAGAAACTAATGACGCCCAAATTCTTGAACTGCCTTATGATAACGATGATTTATCGATGCTCATTATTCTTCCAAAGGAAAATGATTTAGGTGCATTAGAAGAATCACTCAACTCAGAAAATGTCCCTAAATTTAAGTCTATGCTCAGAAAGCAAAGAGTTGATATCTACATCCCAAAATTCAAATTTGAAACAAAATACTTCATGGTTGAAACTCTAAAAAAGATGGGGATGCCAACTGCTTTTACAAGTACTGCAGATTTCTCAGGAATGGATGGCACTAAAAACATGTATATTGCCAACGTTATCCATCAGGCATTTGTAGAAGTAAATGAAGAAGGTACTGAAGCCGCGGCTGCAACCGCAGTTGTGATGCAAATCACCTCCGCGTCTATGGAACCACTCCCAATATTTAGGGCAAATCATCCGTTCATATTCCTGATTCAACAAAAGAGTACGGGCAATATCCTATTTTTAGGAAGAGTTAGTAATCCATGCAAATAAACCGGCTCCGAATAAATTTCTTTTTTCAGCAACTAAATCTTCAGAGTCTTTATCCTTCTTGCCGCCTCTTTTGTCCTCTCAATGCTCGGAACAAGCGCGAACCGAACAAATCCCTCACCCGGATTTACCCCATCAACCTCTTCACTCAAAAAACTACCAGGTGTTGCAACAAGCGCAACATCCTCAGCAAGCATTTTTTTAGAGAACTCAACTGAAGTATATCCTTCAGGCACTTTCTGCCAAATATAGAATGTTCCCGCAGGCACACTTTTTGGAAGCCCCATGGAATCAAACGCCTCAAGAAGTATGTCTCTTTTCTGCTGGTATTCATTCCTCATAAATTCAACATGAACTTCATCTTTTAGCGCCTCAGTTGCCGCGTCCTGAATGAATGTTGCAGTTCCGGAATCTATGTTTCCCTTGAGTTTCTTATATGCCTTAATGATTTTTTCATCACCCGCAAGCCAGCCGACCCGATAGCCGGTCATCGCACTCCTTTTAGAAAGTGAGTTTATCGCAACTATGCCTTCCATTCCGTATTCAAGAATGCTGTGCGGCTTCTCATCAAAATACATTTCAGAATATGCCTCATCTGAAGCCAGAATGATTTCATTCTCACGGCAAAACTCAATAGCCCGTTTGAAGAACTCTTCTGTCGCCATTGATGCTGTCGGATTATTAGGATAATTAAGCCACATTATCTTTGCTTTTTTCGCAGTCGCAGAATCTATTTTTTCAAAATCAGGAAGATAATTATTTTCTTCAAGCAAATTCATGAAGACGGGAATTCCGCGCGCGAACTGTGTTCCGCGCTCGTATGGAGGATAACCCGGGTTCGGGACAAAAACAACATCGCCCGGGTTCACAAATGCAAGCGGAAAATTAAACACCGCCTCTTTTGAGCCAAGGCTTGAAGCAATCTGGGTTGCAGGGTCAAGTGTCACGCCAAAGCGCTTTTTATTCCATGCAACAATTTCCTGCGAAAATTCAGGAGTTCCTGCATTTCGCGGATACCCTGCAGATTTTCTGGTGTCAATAGCTTTTTTTACAGCATTGCGTATTATCTCAGGCGTTGGTGTATCAGGGTCGCCGACACCAAAATCAATCACATCAACCCCCTTTGCCTTTAATTCATCGCGCATCTTATCAACTTCATCAAAAGCATAAGACTCAAGCGAACTTAGCACCTTATTTTCAGATATAATCATTCATTCCACTCTCCTTCGTAAACTGTTTCTGCAGAACCCGTCATGTAGACGTGATTGGTTTTCTCATCCCACAGGATTTTAAGGTCTCCGCCTTTAAGATGTACAGTTACATCGCGCCCTGCCTTTTTGTTCAGCACACATGCAACTGCCACAGCGCACGCGCCTGTCCCGCATGCAAGAGATTCTCCAACACCGCGCTCCCACACGCGCATCTCAATCTCATGTTCATTTAGAACATTGACAAACTCAACATTAATCCTATTAGGGAACAAATCATGGTTTTCAATAATTTTTCCAAGATGCCCAAACTCAGGAAAATCAACAGATTCAACAAAAATTACACAATGCGGGTTGCCCATTGAAACGCATGTAATTTTCACCTCTGTGCCACCAGCATCAAGCACATCATCAATAACTTTTCCGTCCGAGCCAGCCATAGGTATTTTTTTCCGCTCAAGAACCGGCTCACCCATATCAACCCGAACCATCGAAACACGTCCTGAAGAAATCACTTTCGGTTTTATGATTCCTGCAAGAGTCTCTATCTCGAACTCATCTGCATCAATCATGTTTCTGTCGCGCACGTATTTTGCAACGCAGCGAACCGCATTGCCGCACATCTCCGCCTCACTTCCGTCAGGATTAAAAATCCTCATTCGAAAGTCCGCCTTTTCAGAAGGCATTATAAGAACCAACCCATCAGAACCCACGCCGAAGTGGCGAGCACTCATTTTTTTTGCCAGCGCTTCCGGTTCTTTGACATTTTCCTCAAAGCAGTTAACAAAAATATAGTCATTTCCAAGTCCATGCATTTTTGTGAATTTCATAAATTTTCCTGCTCTCGTAAAATATCATCAAGTGTCTGGCGCCGCCTTATAATTTTTGATTCAGCCCCATCAATCATAACTTCTGCCGAAAGAGGGCGCGAATTATAAGTTGATGCCATCGAAAAGCCATAAGCCCCTGCATCCAGTATTGCCAAAACACCGCCCTCGCAAACATGAGGTAAACTTCGAAGTACTTTTCTGTTCTCAGTAAAAACATCCCCTGTCTCGCAAAGGTTCCCCGCAACCATATATTCTTTTTTGCATGTTGAGTCCACATTATCACAAACCACAATCTCCTGGTATGAGCCATACATTGCAGGGCGCACAAGAGTATTAAACCCGGCATTGACCCCGACAACAGGAATGTTTTTCTCCT
>JAGLMX010000095.1 GCA_023139785.1 Candidatus Aenigmatarchaeota archaeon
TACAGTTTGCAGTGAAGTTGAACTGAGTTGTTGCACGGCTTGCAAGCGCACTCACAGACCAGTTGGCAGAGTTCTGTGTTGAGTTAAGGGTTCCGCTGTTAAAGACATCTGTAATGTTGCAGGCTGCTGATGCATAAAGAAAAACACTCCAATTGTCTGCCGTAGCGTCCCCTATGTTCGTGACCTTAAGAGTATAATTGTAAGTCATGTTAGGCTGGACACTTCTTGGCTCTGTCCATGGATATGCACTTCTTTGTATGGTTTCAATGTCAAATTCAAGGTGTGACTCTGAAGAATAATTTGCTGTATGAACTGTAAAGTTCTCAAAATCCTGCATTTCTTTTGTCCCGTCAAATGTAAGGTTCCACCACATATACCCTACTTCTGAGTTAGAAACAGATGCCTTTATCTGGTATGTAAGAACTGCATACTGGTTGACAGCCATATCCCCAAGCTGCCATGTTACATAGTTGTCTTCAAGATTGACACTTGAAGAAATCAAGGAAACGTCTCCAAGCATACCTGGGTTTGCAGGTGTCCATCCCTCTTTTATTGTCTCCTGCAAAGTAAGCCCTGAGGACGCAAGGCATCCTTTATTGTGTACAACAAGCTGGCTCTCGAAAACTTTGCTTGCTGAAACATACTGCGGTGTTTCTCTTATCACTTCTATAACACTCTGGTTTGTGTTATTCATCACAAATGAAGAACTTGTTTCTGCACTCTTGTGCGGCAGAACATATGCTATACTCACGTTTATTGTTGCGTTATCGCCAGCAACAGGAGATGTAATGTTAAATGCCGTTGTCTTGCGCCCTGTTGTGCTTGCATTGATTAAAACTTCTGACGGCAGTACCTGCCATCCGACCGGAGCATCAAGTGTAATGTTATAGGATACATCATCCCTGTAATTGTGGGTGAATACAACAGAAACGTTTTCTGTTGTTGTTGGGCAGACATATTGTATTGTTCTTGCCTCATACTGAAGTGTGTCGACTATAATCTCTTTTTCCATGTAGCTTGAGTTGCCGGAATAATTCATGCTCGCTTTTATTGTATATATTCCGTTGCTCCATGTGCTTGTGTTTATGTTATCAAAAGACTCTATGGAAATGGCCTGTGCTGAAAAAAGCACGTTTCGTGTAGAATAATTGACAACAGCGTCATTTTCATCTGTTATGTTCATCCAAAGCGTTGCATCAAGTGATGCTGTGTATGAATTGAAGACACTTACATTGATTTCTAAAGAATCATCATTCTCATCCATACTGTAGGTAACATAATCTGAAATTAACGGAACAACATCAACAATGTCTGCCCTTCTTGTAAGATATGTTGCATCAAGTAATGCGGCGTCTATGTCTATCGGATTCTGGCCTGTGTTCTCTATTCGTAGAAGGCATACTCCGGTTCCGTTCGGCGTCATTTGCGAGCGCAAAAGCTCTATGGATTCATTCGCTATGCCTGTAACAGAAATGTAGTTTCTAACATCTATGAACGACGTATGGTTGTATGTATATACGCGGATGTTTGTTCCGAGAGCCGAGTCCATGTCAAGCTGATATTTTGCGCTTCGGTACATGCCATCAATGCAGTTAAAGGCAACTGTGCCATTTTCTCCTGCAGGAATTGTCATTGGTGTGTTCACAGCAGAAGCGGAAAAATACTCGTATACCGTGACATCAATGCTTTCAATGTCCTCTGTACCCTCTGAATTGTTGACTTTTATTGTTATATTTGAGACGCCATATGTTGTGGTGTTGACAAGCCAGTAAACCGTTTTTGTATCGATCTCTGTGATTGTTCCAATATGCCTTATCCTTCCGTCAACATCCCATGCTGCCGGAGCAATCAACTCTGCATATACATCAGTTGAATCAGCAACATAACTCTTTATGTCAACCTTTATCGTAATGTTGTTGTACTGAAAGGTCTCGTTCGGTGAATTATATGCCTCAATTTCCGGAGTGGCTGAGCAACCGGAAAGGGTAAGTGTTGTTGTGAAATTCTCTGTGCTGTAATTTTTGTAATACGCCCCTGATCCGGGATATGTGTCAGACACATATGCGCGCCAAAGCTGGGCTCCTGAAACGTAAGAGCATGTTGGCAAAAATTCGTATGTTGCGTTCCCGTCCGAATCAGTGTATGCTATCCCGAACTCTTTTATACCATCGGGATAATTAGCGTGAAGAAGCTCAAAATGAACTTCAGCTGACGGGCTCAGGTTGTATGTGCCTGCTATAAAGTCATACACACCCACAGAGAAATTGGCTGGCACACTTGTTGTCGGGTTGCTCTCATTCCCTGCACGATATTCCACACTGACATTGTCCTTTATAAGAGTGAATGTGTCAAAGCCGGATGTCTCCTCAGTATTCAGCCCGAACTTAAAGAACCATGCTCCCACATCCTGATAAGTAAAATTTTTGAACCAATTCATTGTTGTATTAAGGCAGCCGGGAGCGACACACGTTATGACTGTCTGGTTGACGCAGTCACTGCACTCAGTAAATCCTGTCGGAGACCCGGATGCAAGAAGCACAGTTACATTGTGCGGATCATCGTCACCGCTGCTTGCCGAAACACTGAAGTTCCAGTTGCGATAGCCCCATCCATGGCTTGTTGGCAAAATGGACGGCTCATATAAAGTGTAAACAGGGAAAAGATAAAACAATCCAAGGTCGCCTGCCACATAATTTGACGTTGAGTTTGTATAATAGTAAGACGCGTTTGCCATCATTGTAGTGTTGTAGTATCCTTCAGGCGTAGAAATGTTTGTCTGCCAATCGCAATTAAATGCGTTTGCACCGACTTGTGTGACTGTGTCGCACTCAAAATAAGTGGTTGAATGGTTCGCAAAATACCGTGCAGTTGCAGTCAGGGGGTCTGCGCAGTCGTCTGTTGTTGCCCCAAGAAAATTTATCAGATCTTTTTGTGTCGGGTTTGTGGAGTTGAGGTTTTCATCAGGCTTCTGAAAATCAAGAGTTATATCGCCCCGGACAAAAGTATTTTTCTGCATATTGCTTATGTATGAGTCGTTCTGCTGATAGCAGGACAAAGCAGAATCATTTACTTCTATCTTCCACTGCTGTTCACCGACTGCGAACTTTGGTGCTCCCGCATATTCATTAGAACATGTTGGGTCATAGTTAAGGTTTGCATATGCTGAGCTGTTGGTGAGCACAACATAGTTGTCATCTGAGTACCAGCCGGTCTGGGTGTTGTTGTTGTATGTTACAGAAAACTTTATCGGAAAGCCGTTTAAGTATGTGCCATTAGCATCCTGCACTATGAAATTCATGAGGCTTGCCTGGCTCCCCATTCGGTTAGCTGTAACGCCATCTCCGGTCGTTGAAGCATTGTAGATGTAATTGACTTTCTCTTTATCAACAGTGAATGTTTGAAATGATGTGGTTTTGATTGTTCCGTTGTAGTTCGTGGCATTGAAAAAGTAATAATTTGTCCCATAATCAGCACATCCAAAATTCTGGCTAACTGTTATGTTCTGCCAATCTCCGGGAGGTATTGTATAATTCTGCTGGCCTCTTGATGTCCATGGGCCTGCTGCACTCGGCCCTGTCCAGAGAAAGACTGTAACATTGTTTATTCCTGTTGTATTTACAGATACATTAAATGTAAAGTTTCCCCCGCCCCAGCTGCCTGAAGACGGCGAGACAAAGCCGTTCTCAAGATATATCTGGACATCACTTGTGAGAACGTCAAA
>JAGLMX010000096.1 GCA_023139785.1 Candidatus Aenigmatarchaeota archaeon
CTCTTCTTTCAGAACATCAAAGCGCTCCGTTACGTGGTCTCTGTCATAGACATCTATGCGATTCCCAATCCTGCTTTTGCCGTCCCGTGTCTCAAATACACTCCATTGTCCCGCGCGCCATCCATACGCAAGTTCGCCTTCAGATATGCTATCCTGTGCATATTCATCAATCCGCCTGACCGAATAATCCTGCATCAGGTCTTCATATCTCAAAGACATTTGCGAAGGAACTTTCAAAGCAATGCGCCGCCCCTCAATCTTGCATGTGCTGTTATAGCAGCAGTTTTCCGGCATAGCATTAGTATTTATTGAATAAATTTTTACTCTTGAAAAAAACGGCGCCCCCGAAATATTGTCTGAATACACTAAATCAAAATACGGAAGATTGTAGTCACCACTTATGTATAACCTCGAATACAAGCTATCTCTTGATTTTTCAATTACGAGGCGATCCTCCATCTGAAGTTTTTCAACGTCATTAATGCCTTTTTTTTCATACATCTCATTGATTGTAAAAACATCGCTTTCCGATATCAGCTTTTCTTCACGGGCTGTAAAATAAATAGATGAATATTTGAAAAAATCACCAGCAGTCAGATATACGTACTCTGTGCCATATTTCTCAGCAAGGCAAAGCGCGGTTTTCGTATCAGAGGTTGTCATAAAAACTGCAACAGCCTTTACAATTCCGTCCGAATCTACAACAGCAGATTCCTCAGAAATGTTTGCTGCGATAAAATCAGCCGACGTATTCAATAACGGTCTTGACGGGCTCTTAATCAAAGGGCCCACATTGCCTATTGATTCTAATTCATTGCCATAGTCCCACCAGTTCATAAAACCAACTCCGGCAGGCACATTGTCGCGCACCCAAAGCAGTGCATTCAAATCAGAAAAAACTTCCACGCCATCATATGTACAGTATTGGCTTTTTTCCTGCGCACACACATCATACTCCAATATCTCTTTCTGAGACATGCCATAAAGATACACCCCCTCAATAAAAACAATCAACAACAAGAAAGCAATCATTTTCCGGGCATTCATAAATATATCTTGCGCGCCATGTTTATATTAGAGCCCCTCTTTGCGCACACTACACGAACTACGCCCTTGACTTCATTGCTTTTCCAATGTCATGCAAGTCAAAACAGAAAACAGGGCACTCCCTGTATTTTTTGGTTTTCGATGAAAAGCTTTTTGCAAAAACCGCAAAATATTTTTCTCTCTTTCCGGCATCCACACAACATGATTTCTGCCAAAGTCCATCCAGCACTTCTCTTGCATTGACTTTATTCTTCCACTTGCATTCTCCAAAAAGCATGTGCTCCTCATTCAATGCAACTACATCTATCTCATACTGATTTTTTCCTTTTTTCGCATCAGGTATTCTTCCCCACTGCCTGCCGATTTTCATAAAATTGAAATCAGAAAAAATAATTTTATTTTTTATAAGATAGACCACGAATTTCTCAAATTTTCTTCCGGCAAAGCACGAAAAATTTTCCTTAAAGAATGCCACTACTTCATCAAGCCGTTCCTGCTCAATGTAGGCTCTTTGTTTATCTACAAAGTAGAACCAAAACGAAAGAAAGTTGTCATTTATCTCGTATATCCCCTCTCTGGATTTGCGCGGGTCTGAAAGTATCGGCGTTACCCGTTTAACCATGTTGAACTCTTTTCTTAAAAGGTCCAGGTATTTTATAGTTTCTCCTTTCTTGCCTGAAAATAATGTTGATATTTCATTCAGCCTCGTTTTACCCTCTGAAATGGCTGTCAAAATGGTGTTGTAGCTTTTTGATTCACCACCGAATTCAACGGATAACACGGCTCTGCCCTCGTCCATAAGCATTGAATTTCTTTCATTAATCATTGCAGTTATCATCTTTTCTACAAAAACATTCGCCTCAAAAAGGGCATAATAATATGGCACCCCACCGAAAACCACCCAGAGCTTTATGAACTCTTCAATATTCGTTTTGAGAGCTACAAATAAGTCCTCTGCCGGAAGCTCCTGAAGAACCATTTCATCAGTCCGCCTCCCATAAAGTGGTGATGCCTCAAGGCTGAATATCTTTTTTATCAGCGAATAACTTGAGCCGCTTACAATAATCCGCAGAGATTCCTTCTTTATAGTTCGTTCATCAATCAATTTTTGCATTTCTCCAAAAACAGATTTATCTATGCTTAAAAAATTCTGGAATTCGTCAATGATGATTATTTTATTTTTGTCAAGCAGGTATCGTATTATATCTGTAAAATTCATGAATTCAGGTATATTGTTTTCTGTGCATATCTGATTCACAAGCCACGTGTATGATTTATTCGGCCAGATAAAAATGTAAACTGCATCAGGAAATGCTTTCCTGAGGAGCGTTGTTTTTCCTATTCGTCTCCTGCCGCGCACGACCATGAAAAAATTCTTCTTTCTTAAGCTCTCCAGTGTTTCAAGCTCTTTTTTCCTGTTGATGAATTGTATGTTTCGCATACATTATGTATGTAAAACATACTATTTAAGTCTTTTAGTATGTATTCAATACATACTGCATGAAAATATATACCTGGTTCCGTGTATGAAACGCACCTGTTGAACCGGTTTTCAACGGTTGTAAATAAAAAGATTCCCACATCACTATCCTTGGTGATTTTATGGCTTACGAAGTAAAAGATATTTCTCTCGCAGAACAAGGAAAAAAGCAGATTGAATGGGCTGAAGCCCAGATGGGCGGTCTCCTGAAGGTACGCGAGCGCTTTCTGAAAGAAAAGCCTCTGAGCGGCATTCGCGTTGGCATGGCGCTGCATGTTACCAAAGAAACCGCCGTTCTCGTGCGCACGCTTCGCGCAGGCGGTGCCGAAGTATCAATCACCGGATGCAATCCTCTTTCCACGCAGGACGATGTTGCGGCAGCTCTTGCAGAAGAAGGTGTAGAAGTATATGCATGGCGCGGCGAAACAAATGAGGAATATTACAAAAATCTTAACAAAGTTCTTGACTTTAAGCCGCAAATCACAATTGATGACGGATGCGACCTTGTAACAGAAATTCACACAAAGCGCACAGAACTCCTGAATGATGTTTTTGCAGGTGCAGAAGAAACAACAACCGGAATAATACGCCTGCATGCAATGGTAAAAGACAACGCACTGAAATATCCGATGATTGCAGTAAATGATTCAAACACAAAGCACCTTGTCGACAACTACTACGGCACAGGCCAGTCATCAATTGACGGCATTCTTCGCGCAACAAACATTCTTATTGCAGGAAAAAACTTTGTTGTATGCGGCTACGGGCCATGCGGCAAAGGTGTTGCAATGCGCGCAAAAGGCATGGGTGCAAACGTACTCGTCATAGAAGTAGATCCGTTCCGCGCACTCCAGGCACACTTTGACGGATACCGCGTAATGCCTATCGCAGACGCCGCAAAAATAGGAGACATTTTCCTGACAATAACCGGAAACAAAAGCGTGATAAGTGTAGAACACATGAAATCAATGAAAGACGGCGCAATCGTTGCAAACTCAGGGCACTTTGATGCAGAGATTGACATGCGCGGCCTTGAAAAAGAATCAACAAAAAGAAATATTCGCCCGAACATGGACGAGTACATCCTAAATGGAAAAAGAATATATATTCTCGGTGAAGGGCGCCTTGTAAACCTTGCAGCCGCAGAAGGCCATCCATCACTTGTGATGTCATTCTCATTCTGCG
>JAGLMX010000097.1 GCA_023139785.1 Candidatus Aenigmatarchaeota archaeon
GGAAAATTCACTGACGAGCATTCTGAAGAGCTTAAGCGTGGAATATCCATACGCCTTGGCTATGCAGATATGCACATAAGAAAGTGCCCAAAATGTGATGAGCCGCTTTGCTACAGCACTTTTCCAAAATGCTTTCATTGTTCAACCGAAACCGCGCACCAAAGGACGGTTTCTTTCATAGATTGCCCCGGGCACGAGACACTCATGGCAACAGTCCTTACAGGCGCGTCCCTTATGGATGGGGCTATTTTGGTCATTGCCGCAAACGAGCCATGCCCTCAGCCGCAGACTGCAGAGCATCTTGAAGTCATGAATATCGGGGGAATAAAGAATATTGTCATTGTTCAGAACAAAATTGATATAGTAACTGAGGAAGAGGCACTCAAAAATTATACTGCCATTAAAGCCTTTGTCAAAGGCTCTGTCGCAGAAAATGCACCCATAATTCCTGTTTCTGCCCAGCATAGGGCAAATATAGAGGCATTGATATCGGCAATAGAGAAGTTCATCCCAACACCTGAAAAAGACACAAAAAAGAATCCTCTTCTTTATGTTGCAAGAAGCTTTGATGTCAACAAGCCCGGAACATCCATTCCGAAGCTTGGCGGCGGAGTTATAGGAGGCAGCCTTGTCGAGGGCACACTAAAGGTTGGCGAGACCGTTGAAATCGTTCCCGGCATAAAGATTGGCGATAAGTACAAGCCAATTACGACAAAAATTGTTTCTATAATGAAAGGCGGGGTCGCGCTTGATACAGGAACACCCGGCGGGCTTCTGGCAATCGGAACAGAGCTTGACCCGGCAATCGCAAAATCTGATAATCTTATAGGTAATATTGCAGGCATTCCCGGAAAACTTCCTCCTGTAAGAAATACACTCAGTCTTGAAACCAAAATGCTTGAGCGAAAAATAGTTGATAATATGCCGGAGCGTATTGTTGAGAAAAATGCCCTTCTTATGAATGTGGGCACTGCAAGAACTGTCGGTGTCTGCACAAAAGTCGGGAAGACACATGAGTTTGTCCTGAAGTTGCCGGTTGCGGCAGCAAAGGGTGACAAGGTTGCACTTTCAATGCAGGTTGGGGGCAGGTGGCGTCTTATTGGGTATGGAATTGTTGCGGATAAATAATTCTGTTATTTCTTTTGTTTTCTGCGCGCCTTTGAATCCTTAACTTTTTTCGGTTTTGGAATATCTTTCTTGTAAACTATTGTGCGGTATGGAAGCGGTATCTCCACACCTTCCTGGTCAAAGCGCTTCTTTATGCTTTCATTTAGTTCAGCGGAGGCTCTATATTCTGCGGCTCTGTCTGCTACCCAGAACAAAAGCTTTAGTTGGACAGAACTGTCGCCGTACTTGCTCAATCGCACAACCGGTAATCCGGGTGTATTCACAAGAGTTTCACGTAATGGAACGTTCTGAATGACCAGAGGCTGTTTCTTTGTTTCTTCAATCATTATTTTGCGCGCAAGGCCTATGTCTGAATCATAGCTTATGCCAACCTTTACGCATGCCAGTATTTTGTTGTCCTCTATTGTGTAGTTTATAATTGACTCTTTGCTCAGGATGTGGTTTGGGATTATTATTCTTTTGTTCTCCCAGGTCTTTATGATTGTGTGGCGTAGTGTTATGTCTTCAACTATGCCTTCGTCCTCCAATATTTTCAGGCGGTCGCCCACCCGAAACGGTCGGTACAGTGCAAGTGTGACGCCCGCAATAAAATTTGCAAGAGAGTCCTGTGCCGCAAGGCCTACAACAATACCCAGTATGCCTACACTCGCAAACAAGCCGACTGCCAGTGCGCGAAGAGGAGGTATCACGTACATGAGAAGGGACAAGCCCACAAGATAAATAATTACAATTGTTACGTTTCTCGCTATTCTCTGTCTTGTGATGTCAAGCGTTCTCATTGAAGTTGTCTCAAGACGGAAAAACGCGCGGCTCACCAGATGTGCCATTATCGGTGTAAGTATTATTATTGATAGGGGTATCAGTACATCAGTTGCTTTCAATGTTTCAAAAGCATTTGATATTGTATTGCCAAAAGTATCAAGTATGTCCATTATAACACGCTATTATTTTGTTGGCATGAGTATATTAATTGAAAATGGAATTGATGCGGATTATTTGTTCAAATACACATTTCTTTTTTCATTGTCAAATTTCTCGATTGCGTATCTGAACATGGTTCTTGGCATGTTTTT
This sequence comes from Candidatus Aenigmatarchaeota archaeon, assembly GCA_023139785.1. Taxonomy (GTDB): domain Archaea; phylum EX4484-52; class EX4484-52; order EX4484-52; family B79-G9; genus JAFCBV01. The sequence goes on from JAGLMX010000097.1 coordinate 2,202, forward strand.
GTGGTGCTTTTTCAAAAACGATTCTTCTTTTTCAAGGTTCCTGTTGCCGACTTCGCGCAGCATCCAGCCAACTGCCTTGTGGATGAGGTCGTGTTTGTCATCAAGTAGAATTTCCGCTATTTTCAGGGTGTCTTTAAAATCATTATTCCGTATGAATGCGTAAGTTGAGAGCATTGCAATCCTGCGTTCCCAAATGTTGGCTGATTTTGCGAGAGTGTAAAGGATTGACTTGTCTTTGTCCAGAAGGTAATTTCCGAGAATATAGGGCGCAGAGCTGTCAACCAAATCCCAGTTGTTTATGTTCTTTGTGTTTTTCAGGTAAAATTCAATTATTTCTTTTTTGCCTGAGTTGTCTGCTTTTTTGTATTTTGTGACCAGGATGAATAAGGAGGTTAGCCTGTGTTCGTGGGTTTTGCTGTTAAGAAGTGCCTGTATGTCTTCAAGTGTGCTGTCTTTATATTTCGCAGCAACCTTGCGCTGGTTTGGAACCTTTATGCCGAGAAAAATATCTCCTGCGCCATACTCGCCTTTTCCTGTCTTGAAAAAACGAGAGAGTATTTTTGCTTGATTTGGGTCTGCGAGTTTTTCGAGGTCGTGTTTGATGTTTGAGGGCATATAGCATAATTGTTTGTGCGGGAATATATTGATTATTATTTATATGTCCCACAGCTTACTGCGGTTGGGTGTGCCGCCGCAACGTTTGACTGTTATGCGAAATTGGAGAAAGCTAAAAAAATAGAAGGACAAAAACAAAACTTTAATAATAGTAATTATTTAGTGTACATATATGGTAACGAGATTCATTCCACCAAATTTTAAGATTCCAGAACTTTTAGAAACTGACAGGTTTCGTTTAAGAATGCTCACAGTAAATGATGTTAAAAAAGATTATGATGCCGTAATAACTAGCATTGAACATCTTCAGGAAACGAAACCTTTTGGATCTACTCACAAATGGCCAACAGAAGACCTAACTTATGAACAAGATTTAATTGATCTCGAATGGCATCAAAAAGAATTTCAAAAAAGAGCATCCTTTGCTTATATTGTTATGAATCTCGATGAAACCGAATGCCTTGGCTGCACATATATTTATCCATCCGATACTCCAAATTATGATGCAATGATTATGATGTGGGTAAGGCAAAGTGAAGTCGCAAATGGACTGGATGGACTTCTTTTCTTTTCAGTTAAAAAATGGATTCACGATAAATGGCCATTTGAAAAGGTTGCATATCCTGGAAGAGAGATTGGTTGGGATGGAGTAGAGTGAGTTTTTTTGTCTTATTATTTATTCCTTTCAGGATTGCCACAAACACCTATTTCAGGAACTCGTTTAATTCTACGGTCAACTCAGTTTAACCACACATCTGTTTATCTATGCAATCAACGAGTGTGGATGGGGTTCCGTCAAGCTCTCCGTTGTCAATTATAATATCTTGATAAAAAATTATCTTTTACCGAGTATCTGTTTCGTGACAGAAACAATCCATTTCCAATG
>JAGLMX010000098.1 GCA_023139785.1 Candidatus Aenigmatarchaeota archaeon
GGCAAGAATTTTGAAGTTAATTTTATTCGCCAGCTTGATGCAGATGCAGCAAAGCAGCTATCCGAAAAAGATGCGACTTTGTGGATATTTGCAGACATTGGCTCCGGGCAGCTTGACATACTAAGAGATTATTTCTTAGATAAAAAAATTATTATTTTAGACCATCATCCTGTATATGGTGATGAATGGAATGGGCTTGTTCATGTAAACCCGTTTCTTGAAGACATCGACGGGACGAAACACATAAGCGGTGCCGGAGTTGTGTATCTTGTTGCGCGGGGCATTTCATCATCCGCAAGAAGCATGGTGGAGTTTGCAGTTGCTGGCGCGTGCGGGGATATGCAGTTTGTGAATGGAACTATGCATGGCATAAATAGTATCCTGCTCGAGGAGGCTGAGGTTTCTGGTAGGATAAAGATTGAGACAGGGCTTCTTTTTTTTGGCAGGTACACGAGGCCGATACACAAGGCGATTGCTAATTCAACGGAGCCATATATTACAGGTATCACAGGTAACAGGCGTGCTGTGTTGCAGCTTTTGTCTTCCCTGAAAATACCTCTTAAGGATGGCGAGAGGTGGCGCACGATATCGGACTTGTCTTATGATGAGGAGAAAAAGCTTGCAACGGCTCTTGTCATTGAAGAGGCTTTCTCGGGAAATAACGCCAGTAACATAATTGGGAAAAACTTTCGCCTTGAAAACGGTTTTGAGTTAAAAGAGCTTGCTTCTGCACTTAATGCGTGCGGTCGGCTTGAGGAGCCGCTTGAGGGGATGAAGCTTTGCCTGGGATTGCCAAATTCTGCTGAAAATCTTATTCGTGAGCATAAGAGGAGTGTTGCAAAAGCGCTTTTCTGGGCGTCTGAAAACATGCAGAAATTTCAAAGGACAAAAAGCGCGCTTTACATTGTTGCAGGAGACAACATACCGGGCAATACTATCGGGACTATTGTTTCTATATTATCGAAAAGAAATTCGCAGCTTATTGTTTTTGGTTTTGCGAACATGAAGGATGCGGTCAAGGTTTCTGCAAGGGCTGATGGCTCTGCTGCGGATCTTAATTGTATTACGCGTGAAGCTGCAGAAAAAGTGGGCGGAACCGGGGGCGGTCATAGGAGTGCTGCGGGGTCAAAAATACCTAAGGGTTCTGAAGAAAAATATACTGAGGTGTGCGAGAAGATGTTTGAAGAGGGGCTTTCATTTTCTTAGATATGTCTTTGATGGCGGTTTATTTTTTTACTTCAAATAAATATGCCCTCTAATCTTCTTATCCCAAATCCAGGGGTCTTCTGTTTTTGCCTCGCGCTTTAGCCTTAAGAACAAATCAACCTTTGCATCGCACTCATCTGAATAATAGACTGCTGTGGCTTCAGGGAGTTGTGGTACTTTTGGTGAGCCATATTCTACTTTGCCGTTGTGGCTTAGCACCATGTGAAGTGTTTTTAATCTGAGGGTTTTTGGAAACTCAGGCATCGCGTCAAGCTGTTTTGACACCATGTTGTAGCCTATTGTTGTGTGGCCAATTAGCATTCCTTCTTCTGAAATGTCTATTGTTGTTCCTGTTGTGCTTAACTCAATTGTCTTTCCGATGTCGTGCAGGAAGGCTCCTGCAATTACAAGGTCGCGGTCAAGCTCTGTGTGGATTTTGCAGAGTGTGTCGCCTATTCGCATTACATTGAGCGTGTGCTCAAGAAGCCCGCCAAGATAGTTTTGGTGGTATTCCATTGCTGCCGGGGATTTTGCGAATGCGGACATGAACTTTTCGTCAGAAGTAAATGAGTTTACCAGTTCTGCAAGATGTTTGTCTTTTATTGATGAAAGAAGGTCTTTTAGTTCTTCGAGCATGCCTTCAATATTTTTGCTTGTTTGCGCAAGAAAGTCCGAATGGTCGTACTCTGAAGCTGAGCACTTTCGAAGAGCGCCTTTTTCTGCGTCAATTGAAATAGAAAATATGCTGCTTCCTTTTGGGTACTCTGAAACATCGCCTGACAGGAAAACAACGTCGCCGGATGAGAACGATTTGTAAAGTTCGTCTGTCTTTGTGGTATCGCGTCCCCAGTACTTGGCGGTTATTTCCCCGGTCTTGTCTGATAAACGAATCTCGAACCACTTGCCCTGCTTGCTGCCTTTGTATTCGACAGGGGGTTTCTTGAACTTGACTGCGAACTGGCTTTGTATGGGTTCGCCGTCTTTTTTCAGGTCAGCGGCAAATTTGGACTTCATGATTTAAATTGGATGCTGAAAGTTAAATGTTGGTGTTTATTGCGAGAGGGGTTGTAATATTTATCGGATGTGCGGAAACTTTAAATACTTCATGTTATATATATCTAACATAAAGTTATCTAAATATAACAAAAGTATGCTCTGTTGATGATGAGGTGATGTGTGATGAAAAATACGTTTTGGTATCTGGGCTTTTTGTCGGTGGTAAGTGCGCTTTATTTTGTTGAGGGAAAAACCGCTTTTTTATGGTTTCTTTGCTTTATTCCTTACTTTGCGACATACAATGCAAAAGATGAGCGAATTGAAGCAAACATGGGACGCGCGACAAGAAATGCTTTTGTTTACACTATCTTTTTCGGGGTTGCAACGATTGTGTATATTTATTTGACAGGCAATGTTGGCTTGTTTGCTCCGGCATTTGTTGCGCTTTTCGGAGGCGCGCTTTTGGTCTGCCTTGTTTCTTTGTTTTATTATGATAAATTGGGTGGCGTGGAATGAAAATAAGAAAAGATAAAGATGTGCGGGATGGTTTAATGGTGAGCATGGGGCTAATGACATTGGGTTTAGCGACCCTGATGCTTGGTTCGGATAGAGAATATGGGTGGCTCGTTCTGGGGATAATCCTGACGCTTGTTGCATTGTACAAGGCGGTAAAGCCAAGCAAGGATTTTATTGAAGATGAACGTTCATTAAGAAACAAAGAGAAAGCAGGATACCATGCATTTAGTGTGATGCTTATATTGATAATCCTGCTTAATTTGCTTTATTTTTATAAAATGTGGATGCCGTTACCATCCCAAATATATGCGTTGCTGTTTTTTGTTGGGGTGTATGTGTGGATTGCATTTCAATGGATGTATAACAAAAAAGGTGAATGATATGGACAAAGACAACGTTGGGGAAAACAAAGTTTTTTTAGTGCATATTGCATGCGGCGCTGTTTTTATTTTGCTTGGGCTTGTTCAGGTTATGCGTTATGAGGCCATTGGATTTTTTGCATCGGGGTATGTTTTGATTGGCATAATGTATATTTTACTTGCTGTTAAGACATCGAAATTGCCAAAAACAGAGACTATGCCTGATGAACGATTTATTGGCATAAGAGATAAAGCTGGCTTTTATGCGTTTTTTTCAATTATTGCGGTTGTAATGATTTTGTCGTTTGTGGACTTGTTATTGTTGTATGATATAATTGATATTGGTTCATCTGCTCTTCTTTTTAGCGGCTCTGAAAACATATTTCCGCTTATGGCCCGATATATGTTTATTTCTTTTGTGGGTGTTATGGTTTTTATCGGGGTGATGGCATATTATCTCAAAAAAGGCAACTAAATGAAAACAAGAATTAAGGAATTTCGGGCAAGGCATAATCTGACACAGGAAGACCTTGCAAAGAAAGTCGGTGTCAGGCGCGAGACTATTGTTTTCTTAGAGAAAGGGAAATATAATCCTTCTCTTAAGCTCGCGCACGATGT
>JAGLMX010000099.1 GCA_023139785.1 Candidatus Aenigmatarchaeota archaeon
GCAACAGGTGAGAAATCACTTGAAAAAGAGCTTTCAAAAGTCACAAAAAGCATACTTGCAAAGCTTGAGCTTATGGATTATGTTGTAATGAACACGCCAGAGGAAACATGGATGGACAGCATCGAAAGAAAAGGTTCTGCCGTGGAGATACAAGCTCTCTGGACAGAGGCACTGAAAACCAGAAAGCCAAAGCTTTCAGCACTCATGAAAAAAAGAATCAATACCGTGTTCTGGAACAAGAGAGCAGGGTTCCTGTATGACGCGCATTCAGATATGCCGATATCAACTCTTAGTGCGAACGTGCTTGTGCCTGTGATGTTCGGGCAGGTTCGAAAAGACAATGCAGAGAAAATAATGAAAAAAATAAGTTCTGACTTCTCAACGCTTTACGGTGTGAGAACGCGCTCGAAAAAAGACAAAGAATACGCACCAGACGGGTATCACACAGGCGCTGTGTGGGGTCTGACAACTGGATGGGCATCAGCAGCATATTTCTCAACAGGGCTGGTTGATGAAGGCCTTGCGTGCTTAAACGATATGGCAGCAGACCTTGAGAAAAACTGCGGCGCAATGACTGAATGCAGAAACGCAGACACAGGAGAAATCATGGGCAGCCCAAACATGCTGTGGTCTCACGCACTGTTCATTCATTCAATGGATTCATATTTTTTTGGCATAAAGCCACATCTTCCGCAAAAAAGGCTTGTAATTGAGCCAAAGATACCTGATAGCTGGGGATATATGTACCGGGAAGGCAAAAGAATCGACAACCTCGTCGTTGACGTACATCTTGACAGGGTAAAAAACGGAGTCCGGGCAGCCGTGTCCTTTGACAAGGCACCGAAGGGGCTGACAGTCGAACTTGTTTTGCCAGCGTGGGTAGCATCGGTTGAACATAACAAAGTGAAACATAAGTCAAACAGGATTTCTTTTGTGGCAAAAAAAGACAATTCTGTTGTTGGTCGAATTTGATTTTCTGGCTTTGATATGGGCTATCTATAAATAGGCCGAACCTCAGAATTAGTGATGTGAGTGCTAAAATAAAGTTAATCGGATACGGCAGCCTGATTAATAGAAATTCATTAAGAAAAACTATTGAAGGCCCATTTAAGCTTCAGGAAGTATGGGTTCGCGGCTACAAAAGAGTATTTGACTTAAAAGCAATAAAACAGTTCTATGAGCCGTGGGACACAGATGTTGCTGTTTTGAATGTTGAAAAATGCAAAGGAGCAAAATTCAATGCAATTGTGTACGAAGTCTCACTTACTCAATATCACAATTTATTAAAAAGAGAAAAAACCTACAGACTGATTAAAGTTAAATATTCTGACTACACCACAAATAAAGTTGTTGGTGAAGCAGTTCTTTTTTTGGGGTTAGAACAATTCATACACAAGAACCTGAATCCACGAACACACTATTTTCATATCTGTAGAAAAGGAGCCTATGCTATATCTCATGAGTATGGCAGGGTTTGGGACAAGACAACTTTCTTAGCTAATGGAAAAAGAGTCTCAGAATTAGGAACTCATTTGATTAAGCTAAACAAATATCATCAGATAGAAAATCCATACCCTGAGAAAATGTGAGTTCGTACCAGCTGAATGATACATCAGGCTTCAAACTGAGGCTGATTGGACGTCGTACCTGTGTATGCATCTGCATTTCGGTACGCGGACAATTTTTCTTCTAATGCGCCCATGAATTCCACATTCTCTGAAAGGGGTCGTCCATTTGCCTGTATAACACTTTCAACATACATATTTGCAAACTCAGGAACTACCTGTTCGGCTCCCGCGAGTCCAGTGGTCAGCATTTCTCTATATCTTTTATGTATTTTTGAATTCGGTTTTGAAGCAATTACATGTATGGAACCACCAGCATCACTAATCAGAGACGACCTTAATACCCAAGCATATTCATCTTTACCAAGAGATTGTTTTGAGCCTCCAAGAAGAGTTATTTGATCAGACGGTACTTTCCATCTTAGATACTCCCCTTCATCATAGTTTTCTTCTAAAAGATAGTTCCTGGGATCTTTCGTTAACGTTGCCGGATCAAACAGCACTCCATATGCCTTTGCATCTTTTTTGGATCGGGAATTTAATACAGCCCACTGATCCCATTCATCTTGTGTTGTCCCATATCGCTTTACTGTGGGAGTACGATCGAATATTAGTTCTAATCCTGAAATTTCAACGTAACTAATATTTTTTGTTATGCCTTTTTTCTCCGCTAATGCATGCTTAGCTTGTGAATCTAATTCATTTCTTAAATTACCCTCTTCAGTATTACCTGCAATTTCGCCGGGGGATAAAAGACTGCCAATAGCAATTAAAGAAGGAACAGTCTCCATTTCAGCTGCTGCATACACTGTGGGTCCCTTTTCTGACAACTCAACAATATATCCACTTGGTTTTCCACCAACTAACCTTCCGCGTATTGGGTTTCTGACTAATGCGCCTGGATCATATATTTTTTCGCCAACATTTTGTAAAGTTTCAAAGCTGGCTCTAAGTTCCTTAGTAAGTCCATCTGCATCTATAAGTGATGGATCAGCAAGAATGTCTTTATAGACAATATTGAACCCACCGGATTGTTTGACTTTATAGCCTTCGCTAGCTAAAGGATTTGCTTCAGTTCCTTTTGTTAATATATAGGGCGTTATGCTATTCATAGCATCAATCTTGTCATTCATAGCCCTACTATGAATTATACTCTGTATAAAGCTATCGCTTTTTAACGACTGAATAGTGGTTATATGTGTATTCCACATGTAATCGCTCTCAAGTGCCTTGTAAAGGGTCTTACGCGGACATACACCAGCTTAAGATCCACACTGAAAGCAGTACCAATCCCAGCAAAATAGAGAATAATAGTGCGCTCCCGAGCCGTACGAAAAGAGTCTCAGAATTAGGAACTCATTTGATTAAGCCAAACAAATACCATCAGATAGAAAATCCATACTCTGGGAAAATATGAGTTTGTGCCAGCTGAATGCGACATCAGACTCCAGGGTGTTATGCTATTCATAGTATCAACATCCATAAAAAAGACTCACCAACCGGAAACTCCGCTCATAAGAGTGGAGTTTTAACCGGTAAGCGTTCACTCAACAAAAACAAACTCGCTTGCTTGATTCTCAGGGGAATAAAAAACATATCTGCCTTCTTTGTTTTTGTAAACAATGTCTCCCCAAAAGTTTTCTTTGTTTTCATGAAGTGGTGATATGGCGTATTCATTCATAACGTCTGCCAATACCGTGGCTGTTTCTTTATTAGATTCTGCCGGAAGGGTTGCTTCCAGCACATAATTTCTGCCTGATTGGTGAGCTAGTGAAATGATGTCAATTAATTCAGTATCATCAGTTTTTAGGTTATATGAGCCTTCAGTCAAAGAAAGGTCTAACTCCTTTGGAATGCCGGCATCTTTACAAAGTACATCTAATCCTGCGTCAATGCGCTCTTTTGAAAACTTACGTCCGGCGTAAAAAAAGCCGAGCGCGTTTCCAGATGTTTCAACTTCAGCCCCATATGTTTTGTCATTCATGACCCCACTATACATTCCACTCTTTATAAACCTATCGTTTTTAACTACTGAACAGTGGTTATGGGAGTAGTTCCCATATTCGCCCTCAAATGCCTTGTAACGGGCTTTGCGTAGATGCCTGTGAGCGCGCTCTAAAGAA